>CAMPJU010000019.1 GCA_946886995.1 uncultured Lysobacteraceae bacterium | reverse complement strand
TCGCGCACCAGTGGTGGGCGCACCAGGTCATCGGCGCCAACGTGCAGGGCGCCACCGTGTTGTCCGAGTCGCTGTCGCAGTATTCGGCGCTGATGGTGATGGAGCGCGAGTACGGCCCCCGCGCCATGCGCAAGTTCCTCAAGTACGAACTGGACCGCTACCTGTCCAGCCGCGGCGGCGAGACCGTCGAGGAACTGCCGCTGGTGCGCGTGGAGAACCAGCAGTACATCCACTACCGCAAGGGCTCGCTGGTGTTCTACCGCCTGCGCGAGGAGATGGGCGAGGACGCGCTGAACCGCGCGCTCAAGCGCTTCCTGCAGGACAAGGGCTACCAGCAGCCGCCGTACGCGACCTCGGCCGAGCTGGTGCAGTACATCCGCGAGGAGGCCGGCCCGGAGCACCAGCAGCTGATCACCGACCTGTTCGAGAAGATCAGTTTCTTCGACAACCGGGTGGAAGAAGCGACCGCCACCAGGCGCGCCGACGGGAAGTACGCCGTCACCCTGGACCTGCACGCGGCCAAGCTGTACGCGGACGGCGAGGGCAACGAGACGCCCGGCACGATGGACGACTGGGTGGAGGTCGGCGTGTTCGGCGAATCACCGACCGGCGAGGAGGCCGACCAGCCGGTGCTGTACCTGGAACGGCACCACGTGACCGACGAAGAGCCGGAGATCACCGTCGTGGTGGATTCGGAGCCCTACGAGGCCGGGTTCGATCCGTACAACAAGCTGATCGACCGGGTGTCGGCGGACAACCGGAAGCGGGTCGACATCGAGGAGTAGCCCGGTGGCGGCTGGCTACCAGCCGGTGACCGCGCGCCGCTGCGGGTCCGCTCGTTCCACTTCGACGCGACGCATCCAGTCCTGCCGCGATGTCGGCGGCAGGCGACGGAAGGCTTCGAGCCATCGCTCCTCGTCGATCGAGCGGGCGAAGCACTCGAGCCGGACTGCGGATGTCTCGACCGGTTCCGGGTCCATCAAGCCTCGCCCGGTCATCAGCCAGTCGTGGCCGACCTTCAGGATCTTCGCCAGCTGGATCACGTTGCCTGCATTGGGCAGGTGCCCGCCGCCGCGCTCCCAGTGGGCGAATGTCCCTCGATGGACGCCGATGGCGATTGCCGCCTGCGTCTGAGAAAGGCGGGCACCTGCCCAATGCAGGCAACGTGATCCCGCGACCGTCAATTCCATTTGATGTAACTCCGTTGCGGCTTCCCCAAGCCGCCGCGGATTCTGTCACGCAGCCGATATGTCGTCCAGACGCGGCGCCCCGCAAGGGCTAATTGCCGTGGAAATACGGCAATCTCAAAGCCCCCGCT
The DNA here is from genome assembly GCA_946886995.1 of uncultured Lysobacteraceae bacterium. Next base: position 10,295 of record CAMPJU010000019.1, on the reverse strand, counting down.
GCTTCCTCAGCCTCCGCGCAATTCCCGCCTTCGCCCCCAGCGCGAACACCACCCCGAACACGAAGCCGGTCAGGTGCGCCACCCACGCCACCGCACCGAACGCGGGGCCGATGAAGGTGAAGACCACCTGCAATGCCGCCCAGATCCCGATCAGCAGCGGGGCGGGCGCGCGGACGAACTGCAGGAACAGGCCGAGCGGCAGCACCACGCCCAGCTTGGCCCCGGGGAACAGGGCGAGATAGGCACCGATCACCGCGGACACCGCGCCGCTGGCACCGATGATGATGCGGTCGGGGGTGTCGATGCTGGCCACCGCGGCCAGGTTGGCCAGCGCGCCGCCGAGCAGGAACAGGGCCAGGAAGCGGATCGGGCCCATGGCCTTCTCGGCGGGCAGGCCGAAGATCAGCAGGAACACCAGGTTGCCCAGCAGGTGCGACCAGTCGCCGTGCAGGAACAGGGCGGTGACCAGGCGCAGCGCGGCGCCGTCGGCCCACGCGGCGCGCCAGGCATGCACGTCGACCAGGGCGCCGGACAGCGCCCCCCATTCATGCAGCAGGCCGAGGTGTTCGTCGGCATCGGCCAGCGCCTGGGCCACGAAGGCGACCCACAACGCGGTGAACAACAGCGGCGTCGCCCAGCGCCAGCCGGAGCGGTGCCGCGAGGGAATGGCCACGAACATCGGCGTGCGTCACTCCGTTAAACTTGCATACGGCATCGTACGGCGCGGCCGCAGATCGCCCCCAAATGGACCCCCGGCTTGCCGACCGGCAGCGCCTTCCTGGAGACCTTCCCACCATGCAATCCCGTTCCGCAACCTTTTCCGCGCTCGCACTCGGCATCGCCGGCGTGCTGGCGCTCGGCAACGCCCAGGCCTCCGGCTTCCAGCTCAAGGAAAACAGCGTCAAGGCGACCGGCCGCGCGGCCGCCGGTTCCGCCGCCGCCGAGGGCGACACCTCCGTGGTCGTCAACAACCCCGCGGCGATGACCACCTTCGAGGAGAACGCGGTGCAGGTGGACCTGCACGCGATCGACCTGAGCTTCGACTTCGACGGCGGCGGCGTGGACGCCTTCGGCCAGCCGCTGCAGGGCGGCAACGGCGGCGACCCGGGCCATCTGGCCGCGGTGCCGGCGATGTCGGCGGTGTTCCCGATCGGCGACTCGGGCGTGACCCTGGGCGCCATGGTCGGCGCGCCGTTCGGCCTGGCTACCGACTACGAGCCGGGCTGGACCGGCCGCTACCACGCGCTCGAGTCCGACGTGCGGATCATCGACCTCACCCTTTCGGCCTCGCTGGACGTCAACGAGTACATCTCGGTCGGCGGCGGCTTCATCTTCGAGCGCGCGGAAGTGACGCTCTCCAACGCGATCGACTTCGGCTCGGCCGTGTGCGCGCCGAGCGCGGCGACCGGCGGCCTCCCGCCGCCGTTCTGCCTGCCGCTGGGCGGCAACGTGTACGGCCCGCAGCAGAACGACGGCCTGGTCGAAGTGACCGGCGACGACACCGGCATCGGCTTCATCGGCGGGATCTACCTGCGCCCGACCGAGCGCCTGTCGCTGGGCCTGTCGCACCGCACCGAGATCGACCACGAGCTCGAGGGCACGGCCGACTTCACCGTGCCGCCGGAGGTCTCGCCGATCCTCGCGGTGGGCGCGCCGGGCCAGTACGTGGACACCGGCGTGACCGCCGACCTGACCACCCCGAGCATCACCACGCTCAGCGCGGTGTACCAGGCCACCGACCGCCTGGCGCTGATGGCCGACGCCTCGCTGACCGGCTGGGATTCGCTGCGCAGCATCGACATCGACTTCGAGAACACCCAGCCGACCTCGTCCGAGGCCTATGCGTGGAGCGACTCGATGTTCTATTCGGTCGGCGGCGAGTTCGCGGTCAACGACCGGCTGACCCTGCGTGCGGGCATCGCCTACGACGAGACCCCGGTCTCCGACGAGCGCCGCACCCCGCGCCTGCCGGACGACGACCGCAAGTGGTTCTCGCTCGGCGCCACCTGGGCGATGAGCGACGCGCTGGAGCTCAGCGCGGCGTACACCCGCATCGAGGTGGGTGATCCGGCGGTGGACGTGCACTCGTCCAGCGGCTCGCTGCTGGTCGGCGAGTTCGACGGCAGCGCGAACATCTTCGGCCTCGCGGCGCAGTACACCTTCTGATCCCCCGGTCCATGCAGGAGCGGCGCAAGCCGCGCCAGGGAAAGAGCCCCGCACCCGCGGGGCTTTTTCCATCCCGTCCCCCCACCACTTGTACCCTCCACCCCATGTCCGACTCCTGCTGCCAGGGCACCGTCGACCTCCAGGCCCTCCACGCCCGCCAGCGGCGCGTGCTCATGGTGGTGCTGGCCATCAACATCGCCACGTTCGCGATGATGGTCGTCGCAGCCCTCTACAGCGGCTCGTCGTCGCTGCTGTCCGGCACGCTGGACAACCTGGGCGACGCGCTCACTTATCTGCTCAGCCTGGCGGTCATCGGCGCAAGCACGCGCGCGAAGGCGCGGGTGGCGCTGTTCAAGGCGGTGCTGATCCTGGGCGCCGCGGTCGCGGTGGCCATCCAGATCGGCTGGCGGTTGCAGAACCCGCACGTCCCGGTGTTCGAGGTCATGAGCGTTGCCGCGCTAATCAATCTGGCGTTCAACGCCGTCTGCCTCTGGCTGCTGACCCCCTACCGCAACGGCGACGTCAACATGGCGTCCGCGTGGGAGTGCTCGCGCAACGACGTGTTCGAGGGCTTCGCGGTGCTGCTGGCCGGCGCCGGCGTGTGGTGGTTCGACGCGGGCTGGCCGGACCTGGTGATCGCCGTGGCGCTGCTGGTGATGTTCCTGCGTTCGGCGTGGCGGGTGTTCCGCTCGGCGTGGCGCGACAGCCGGTAGCCGATCACGTACCGGCCACGCGCCGGCGGACATCGTCGTGGGCTGTCGAAGCCCGGGAGATGCCGTGATGCGCAAGCCCTACGCCAGGTTCGCCCTGATGATCGCCACGTCCACGGTGGTGATGTACGGCCTGATGTACCTGCACACCATGGAGCCGGGCCACGTCTTCTTCAGCCAGACGCGGGTGTTCATGGCGCTGATCATGGGTGCGGCGATGGCGGTGGTCATGCTGTTCTTCATGCGGCACATGTACAAGGACCGCGGGAAGTCGCTCGCGGTCGTGGCCACGGCGGTCGTGGTGTTCACCGGCGCACTGTGGTTGGTGCGCAGCCAGCGCACCGTCGACGACGTGGCCTACATGCGCGCGATGATCCCGCACCACTCCATCGCGATCCTCACCAGCGAGCGCGCACAGATCCGCGACCCGCGGGTGCGGAAGCTGGCGGACGAGATCCTCGAGGCGCAGCGGCGGGAGATCGCGGAGATGAAGTCGCTGATTGCCGAACTGGAGCGGGACGCCGGCGACTAGGCCAGCGCCATCCACAGCGCCATCCCGATCATCATCAGGTTTTCGGTCAGCGACACGAAGCCAAGCGGTACGTTGCTGGAACCGCCTACGCACGCGCACTTCAGCTCGCGCTTGTCGATGTACACGGCCTTGAACACCGACACCGCGCCGATGGTGCCGATGAACAATGCGAGCGGCACCGACAGCCAGGTCGCCACGCCCGCGATCATCAGCACGCCCGCCAGCCCTTCGGCGAACGGGTAGATGTACGAGTACGGCACCCACCGCTTCGCCAGCAGGTCGTAGTTGAGGAACATGCTGGAGAACTTCTCGACGTCCTGCAGCTTCAGCAGCGCCAGCACGACCATGCTGAAGGCGATGAACCACGCCAACGCCTGCGTGGTGAACGGCGTGCCGTGCACCGCGGTGCTGGCGGCCAGCGCCATCAGCAATGTCATGGCGAACAGGGCGGCGACCGGGCGGTAGCTGGTGGCGCCGGGTTCGGCGACGCGCTTGCCGAAATGCCGGCGCAGGTCGTCGTAGCCGCCGATGCGCTGGCCGTCGATGAAGACCTGCGGCGTGGTCTTGACGCCGTGCTCGGCCTTGAACGCGTCGGTCTCCTCGCGCGTCGTGAGCCAGTGGTCGTCGACCTCGTAGCCCCGGCGGCGCAGCAGGTCGAGCGCCTTCAGGCCGTAGGGGCAGGTGTGGGCGGGCATGACCATCCGGTGGAGGGTCGCGTGCTTGCGGGAGTGGTTGGTGTTGTCCATGCGTGGCACTCTAAGCTCCGTACCACGGTACGGAGTCAAGCCCTTTGGAACTGACCATCAGGCAATACGCGGACGCCGGTGGCGTGGGCGTGGAGACGGTGCGCTTCTACCAGCGCAAGGGGCTGCTGGAGACGCCTTCGCGGGCGGGCGGCATCCGCCGCTACGGCCGCGAGGACGTGCGCAGGCTGCGGTTCATCCGTTCGGCGCAGCGCGCGGGCTTCACGCTGGAGGAAATCCGGGAGCTGCTGGCGCTGGATGCCGGGCACGACCATGGCCGCGCGCGGGAGCTGGCGCGGTCGCGGATCACGAAACTGGACGAGCGGATCGCGGAACTGGAGCAGGCCCGCGACAGCCTCCGTCGGCTCGCGCGGCAATGCGCCGCGGCGAAAGGGCCGTGCCCGATCCTCGGGGCGTTCGACGACTGACTCAGTCGAAGTCGAACAGTTCGCCCAGCAGGCCCTTGCGCTTCTTGTGCGGGTAGCCGTGGGTCTGCGCGTGCGAATGCCGGCGGTCGTCCTGGTAGCCGCGCTGGGGCGGTGGATAAGCCGCGGCCGCGGGCGCCGGGCGCGGCGCGGCGGCGGGCGACACCTCGAGCTGCGCGGCGCTGCGTTCGATCAGCTTGTCGAGCTCGCCGCGGTCCAGCCAGACACCGCGGCACTTCGGGCAGTAGTCGATCTCGATGCCCTGGCGGTCGGTCATGACCAGGGTTTCGGTGGGGCAGGCGGGGCATTGCATGGGGGGCCTCCTATTCGCCGAGCGTGAGCAGGCTGGCGTTGCCGCCCGCGGCGGTGGTGTTGATGGTGATGGTCTTCTCGGTGGCGAAGCGCGGCAGGTAGTGCGGGCCGCCGGCCTTGGGTCCGGTGCCGGACAGGCCGTGGCCGCCGAACGGCTGCACCCCGACCACGGCGCCGATCTGGTTGCGGTTGACGTAGCAGTTGCCGACGTGGACCCGGCTGGCGATCTTCTCCACGGTCGCGTCGATGCGCGAGTGGATGCCCAGCGTCAGGCCGAAGCCGGTGGCGTTGATCGCATCGATCACGGCATCGAGCTGGTTGGCCTTCCAGCGCAGCACGTGCAGCACCGGGCCGAAGATTTCCTTCTCCAGCACGTCGAGCGATGCGATCTCGTAGGCGCGCGGGGCGAAGAAGCTGCCGTGCGCGGTGGCCTCATCCATGTGCACGGCGTGGACCAGGCGTGCCTCGCGGTCCATGCGCTCGGCGTGTTCGCGCAGCATCTCCAGGGCGTCGGCGTCGATCACCGGGCCCACGTCGGTGGCCAGCAGGGCGGGGTCGCCGACCTGCAGCTCGGCCATGGCGCCGGCCAGCATCGTGATCACCTTGTCGGCGATGTCGTCCTGCACGTACAGCACGCGCGCGGCGGAGCAGCGCTGGCCGGCGGAGGTGAACGCGGAGGAGATCGCGTCCTTGACCAACTGTTCCGGCAGCGCGGAGGAGTCGCCGATCAGCGCGTTCTGGCCGCCGGTCTCGGCGATCAGCACCGCGATGGGCGCGTCGCGTGCGGCCAGCGCGCGGTTGATCGCGCGGGCGGTGTCGGTCGAGCCGGTGAAGGCGACGCCGGCCACGCGCGGGTCGGAGGTCAGCTTCGCGCCCACGGTGGCGCCGTCGCCCGGCACGAACTGCAGCACCTCCTTCGGGATGCCGGCTTCGTGCAGCAGCTGCACCGCGTAGTAGCCGACCAGGTTGGTCTGCTCGGCCGGCTTGGCGATCACGGCATTGCCGGCGGCCAGCGCAGCGGCGGCCTGGCCGACGAAGATCGCCAGCGGGAAGTTCCAGGGGCTGATGCACACGAACACGCCGCGGCCGGACAGCTGCAGGGTGTTGGACTCGCCGGTGGGGCCGGGCAGCTGCTCGACCTTGAACTGTTCGCGTGCCTGGGCGGCGTAGTAACGCAGGAAGTCGACCGCCTCGCGCACTTCGGCCACGCCGTCGGGGATGGTCTTGCCGGCCTCGCGGGTGCACAGCGCGATGTACTGCGGCATGCGCGCTTCCAGCAGGTCGGCGGCGCGCTCCAGCAGCACGGCGCGGCCGGCAGCGGGCGTGGCGTTCCAGCCGTCCTGGGCGGCGACGGCATTGGCCAGCGCGCGCTCGACCGTCGTGGCGTCCGCGGGCTGCCAGTGGCCGACGACGTGGCGGCGGTCGGCAGGATTGGTGACTTCCAGCAGGTCGGCGGACGAGGTGGCGCCCGGCACCAGCGGCGCGGCGCGCCACGGGTCGCGGGCAGCGGCCTCGATCTTCGCTGCAAGCGCGGACAGGGCGCCGTCGTTGGCAAGGTTCACGCCCATGGAATTGCTCCTCTCGGAAGGCTCATCGGCAAAGCTGCGGAACAGGTCGACCGGCAGCGGGATGCGCGGGTGCCTGAAGGTGTCGAACCCGTCGACGATCTCCAGTGGATCGCGCACCAGGTCCTCGACGGGGATGTCCTCGTCGGTGATGCGGTTGACGAAGCTGGAGTTGGCGCCGTTCTCCAGCAGGCGCCGCACCAGGTACGGCAGCAGGTCTTCGTGCGAGCCGACCGGCGCATAGACGCGGCATGGCGCGTTCAGGCGATCGGTCGGGATCACCTCGGCGTAGAGATCGTCACCCATGCCGTGCAGCTTCTGGAACTCGAAGTCCTGGCCCTCGACCGCCACGCGCGCATCGTCGCCGGCACGCGGATGCAGCGACGCCTGCATGTGGTGGATGGCGGCGATGGTGTGCGCGTTGTGGGTGGCGAACATGGGGTAGATGGCGTCGGTGGCCTCCAGCATGCGGCGGGCGCAGGCGAGGTAGGACACGTCGGTGTTCGGCTTGCGGGTGAACACGGGATAGCCCGACAGGCCGTCGACCTGCGCGCGCTTGACCTCGGTGTCCCAGTACGCGCCCTTGACCAGGCGCACCGGGATGCGGCGGCCGTGGCGGCGCGCCAGCGCGGCGATGTAGTCCAGCACGTACGGGGCGCGCTTCTGGTAGGCCTGCACGGCAAGGCCGTAGCCCTCCCAGCCGTCGAGCGACGGGTCGACATAGGCGCCGGCGATCACGTCCAGCGACAGTTCCAGCCGGTCGGCTTCCTCGGCGTCGATGGTGAAGCCGATGTCCTGCGCTTTCGCCAATTGCGCCAGCTCGAGCACGCGGGGGGTGAGCTCGGCCAGCACGCGCTTGCGCTTGGCGTGCTCGTAGCGCGGGTGCAGCGCTGACAGCTTCACCGAAATGCTGGCGGCCCCGAACGGGTCCTTGCCGATCGGCGCGCTGCGGCCGCTGGCGCCGATCGCGACGATGGCGTCGCGGTAGGCCTGCAGGTAGCGCTCGGCGTCGCCCGCGGTGATCGCGGCCTCGCCCAGCATGTCGAAGGAGTATCGGTAGGCGGTGTTGCGCCCCTTCTTGGAGCGGGCCAGCGCCGCGTCGATCGTCCGGCCCATGACGAACTGGTGGCCCATGATCCGCATCGCCTGGCGCACGGCCAGCCGGATGACCGGCTCGCCCAGGCGGCCGAACAGGCGCTGGAACGCGCCGTGGACGTCGCGCTTGGTGTCGTCGGCCAGGTCGACCAGGTGCCCGGTCAGCATCAGGCCCCAGGTGGACGCGTTGACCAGCACCGAATCGGACCGGCCCATGTGCCGGCGCCAGTCGGCATCGGCCAGCTTGTCGCGGATGAGGCGGTCGGCGGTGGCTTCGTCCGGGATCCGGAGCAGGGCCTCGGCGACGCACATGAGCAGGACGCCTTCCTCGCTGCCCAGGTCGTACTGGCGCATGAAGGCCTCGATCGCCCCCTGGTCCTCGGCACGGGCCCGCACGCGCTGCACCAGGTCGGTGGCGGTGGCCTGCACGGCGCGGCGCTCGGCCTCGGGCCTGCGCGCGGCCGCCAGCAGTTCCGTGACGTGGGTCGCCTCGTCGCGCGCCCAGGCCGTGGTGATGGCCGCGCGCATCGGATCGGTGGGGGGTGCTGGAGCGGTCATCTGGACTGCCGGGACGGAGGCGTTTGCAAGCCGTCTAGTGTATCCGGCGGACACGTTCCGGGCACGGGCGCAGCTTGCCGCAACGCGGGCCGGAAGCTAACATTTGGCGGTTGTGTCTTCGGTTCCAAGACTTCCCAGACCCCCGGGGCGAGATGTGATGAATGCCGGTTCGAACGTGACGAAGTGGGCGCTGGCCGCCGCAACGCTGGCCGCATCCGCGGCCTGGGCGCCGCAGGCCCTGGCACAGGCCGCCGACCCCGAGCGCTGGCAGCTCAACATGGGGCGCGGCGTCACCCACCTGTCCGAGATCGCGTACGAATCCCACATGATCGTGCTGTGGATCTGCGTGATCATCGGCCTGCTGGTGTTCGGCGCGATGGGCGTGGCGCTGTTCAAGTTCCGCAAGTCGAAGGGCGCCGTCGCCGCGCAGTTCAGCCACAACACCACGGCCGAGATCATCTGGACCGTGGTCCCGATCATCATCCTGATCGGCCTGGCGTGGCCCGCGACCGCCAACCTCATCAACATGTACGACACCCGCAACGCCGAGATGACCGTCAAGGTCACCGGCTACCAGTGGATGTGGAAGTACGAATACCTGGGCGAGGGCGTGGAGTTCACCAGCCGCATGGCGCGCGACAGCGACCAGCTGCGCCAGAGCGGCGAAGTGCCGGACCTGGCCGCGAACCCGCACTACCTGCTCGAGGTCGACAACGAGCTGGTCCTGCCGACCGACACCAAGATCCGCTTCGTGATCACCGCCGACGACGTGATCCACGCGTGGTGGGTGCCGGCGCTGGGCTGGAAGCAGGACGCGATCCCGGGCTTCGTCAACGAGGCCTGGACCGACATCTCGGTGCCGGGCGTGTACCGAGGCCAGTGCGCGGAGCTGTGCGGCAAGGACCACGGCTTCATGCCGATCGTCGTGCGCGCGGTGCCGCGCGCCGAGTTCGACGCCTGGCTCGCCGCGCGCAAGGCGGAGACGACGCCGGCCGAGGCCGCGACGGCCGGCGACCCCGAGGCCTTCGAGCCCGCCGCCGCGGGCATCGGCCCGCGCGAGGAGGATCCGGAGATGGTCGAGGAAGTGCTGGAGGGCGACGAGCCCACCGCGCCGCCCGGCCTGCAGCCCGAGAACCGCGACGAAGTCGAACCGCTGCCCGGCCAGTAACGCCGCGCTCCCGAACATCCCGCGCGCAGCGACGCCTGCGCGCATGCATTTCCCAGAGGTCAGGCCATGAGTGCCACGCATCCCGAAGCAGTCGACCACCACGACGACCACGCGTCCCACCGGCAGGGGTTCGTCGAGCGCTGGTTGTTCTCGACCAACCACAAGGACATCGGCACGCTGTACCTGATCTTCAGCTTCGTCATGTTCATCATCGGCGCGGGGATGTCGGTGGTGATCCGCGCGGAACTGACGGTGCCCGGCCTGCAGCTGGTCGAGCCGATGTTCTTCAACCAGATGACCACCATGCACGCGCTGGTGATGATCTTCGGTGGCGTCATGCCGGCCTTCGTGGGCCTGGCCAACTGGATGATCCCGCTGCAGATCGGCGCGCCGGACATGGCGCTGCCGCGCATGAACAACTGGTCGTTCTGGATCCTGCCGTTCGCCTTCAGCCTGCTGCTGATGACGCTGTTCTTCCCGAGCGGCGGCCCGGCCGGCGGCTGGACGCTGTATCCGCCGCTGTCGTTGCAGGGTGGCCCGAACGTGGCGTTCACCATCTTCGCCATCCACATGATGGGCATCAGCTCGATCATGGGCGCGATCAACATCATCGCCACCGTGCTCAACATGCGCGCGCCGGGCATGGACCTGCTGAAGATGCCGATCTTCGTGTGGTCCTGGCTGATCACGGCGTTCCTGCTGATCGCGGTGATGCCGGTGCTGGCCGGCGCGGTCACCATGCTGCTGACCGACAAGTTCTTCGCGACCAGCTTCTTCAACGCGGCCGGCGGCGGCGACCCGGTGATGTTCCAGCACATCTTCTGGTTCTTCGGGCACCCCGAGGTCTACATCATGATCCTGCCGGCGTTCGGCATCGTCAGCGAGATCATCCCGACGTTCTCGCGCAAGCCGCTGTTCGGCTACCAGGCGATGGTGTACGCGATCGCGGCGATCGCCTTCCTGTCGTTCATCGTGTGGGCGCACCACATGTTCACGGTGGGCATGCCGCTGGGCGGCGAGA
>CAMPJU010000018.1 GCA_946886995.1 uncultured Lysobacteraceae bacterium | reverse complement strand
CAGGCGTGCCCAGAGTCCATCGGCGGCATACGTGGGCAGGTCGTCGGCGCCATGGTGGGCAAATGCCGGCGGGCATTCCTCGTGTTCCAGCGGCAGCGCGACCCACGCCTGGATGCCGTCCATGTGGCCGCCTTCCCGGCGTGCGCGCTCGAAGCGCTCCGAATGCGTGATGCCGCGCCCGGCGGTCATCCAGTTGACCTCGCCGGGAACGATCGGCTGTTCCGAGCCCACGCTGTCGCGGTGCATGATCTCGCCGTCGAACAGGTAGGTCACCGTCGCCAGGCCGATGTGCGGATGCGGGCGCACGTCCACGGACCGCGGGATGCCCGGCGCGAAGTCCACCGGCCCCATGTGGTCGAAGAAGACGAAGGGGCCGACCATCCTGCGTTTCGCGTACGGCAGGACCCGGCCGACCTCGAAGCCGCCGAGGTCGCGGCGGCGCTGCTCGATCACCATCTCGATCATGGGGCGGGTTCCTCCACCTGTTTCGCGCGGGGCAGGAGCAACAGGGTACCGGCCACGCCCGCGAGGATCGATGCCGCGAAGATCGCGATGCGGGCCGCGGTGAAGTCGCCGGCTGCTGGGAAGGCCTGCGCGGCGATGAACATCGACATGGTGAAGCCGATGCCGGCCAGTGCCCCGGCGCCTGCGAGCTGTCGCCAGCCGTAGGCATCGGGCTTCTCCGCGAAGCCCAGCCGCGCCGCGAGCCAGGCGGCGCCCAGGATGCCGACGGGCTTGCCGACCACCAGCCCGGCCACGATCGCGGCCACCAGGGCACCATGTCCCGACAGCACGTCGCCACCGAGCACGACACCGGCATTGGCCAGCGCGAACAGCGGCAGGATGACGTAGCTGGACCAGGGCTCGGCAGTGCGCAGGAGCTTGGCGGCCGGGGACTCGATCCGGTCGTGGATGGCGTCGAGCATGCGCATGGAGGGTTCCGACGGGCCGTGGCGCATCAGCGCGTCGCTGCCGCGATACGAGGCCTCGGCACGGAAGACGAGTTCCGCCTGGGCATTGAGGGCGCGCAGGTTCGGCGGCGGGCGCGTCGGTGTCACCAGCGCGAGCACCACGCCGGCAAGGGTTGCGTGGACGCCACTCTCGTGCAGGCAGATCCACAGCACCAGCCCGAGGGCCGCATAGGGCAGGGCACGATGCACCCGCCACCGGTTCAGTGCCGCCAGCAGCAGCGTCGCCCCCGCCGCCGCGGCCAGCCACGCAAGGTCGAGGGCGCCGGAATACACCAGTGCGACGACACCGATCGCCACCAGGTCATCGATGATCACGGCGGCAGTCAGGAACACGCGCAACTCGACAGGCACCCGTGCGCCGAGGAAGACGATCAGCGCGATGGCGAACGCCGTGTCGGTGGAGATGGTCGTGCCCCAGCCGTGCGCCAGCGCGGGGGGTGCCAGCAGCAGGTAGAGCGATGCCGGCACCAGCATGCCGCCGATCGCGCCCGCGACCGGGAGCGCCGCCGCACGCCGCGAGGCGAGCCGGCCCACGGTGAACTCGCGCTTGATCTCCAGGCCGACGACCAGGAAGAACACGGACAGCAGCCCGTCGTTGATCCATTGCAGGACCGTCAGCGAAAACACCGCGTCGCCGAGCCCGATGCCCAGCGGGCGGGACCAGAACGCCAGGAACGCGGGACCCGCCGGCGAGTTGGCCAACGCCAGCGCGAGCACCGTCATCAGCAGGAGCGACAGGCCGGACGACGGTCCCCAGCGGACGAAGTCCAGCGTCGCGGCGTGCATCCTGTGGCCGAGCGAGCCGAGCAGCGCCTCGGCCAGCGACGCCTCGTCCCAGGCACCTTCGTACCGCCGGTCGTTGATGTAGAACGTCGGCGAGACCAGCGCGCCGCTGCGGCGCGAACTGGCGAGGTCCTCGCGGACGCGCTGGCGCGCGGCTTCCATCACCGCCGGGTCGCGGTCCTCGCGTGGCGGCAGGTCGTAGGCGGCGGCGATCTCCTCGAAATCGTCGTCGTCGAAGCGCGGGCCCCGCGTCATCAGGGCGTCGTGGACTTCCCAGAATCGGTCGCCGGTCGCCGCGGCGTACTCGGCCAGCACCGCGGCGCGCTCGGCATCGTCGTTGTCGGCGATGGGCTTGTGCCGGAACACGTAGCGCAGGCGGTCGCCGAAACGGTCCCGGAGGCCGGCGATCACGTCGTGGGCGACATGGCAGGACGGGCAGGCGTAACTGCCGTACTCGACCAGCGTCATGTCCGCGCGCGGATTGCCCAGCACGTGGTCGCGGGCGGAATCCACGCGACGGTCCAGGCGGGTTGCGCGCGGTTCTGCCAAGGGTCGCCTCCGGGTCGTCCGGAAGCGAGTATAGGTGCGTCAGTCCGGGCCCCGTTCCTCGCGGGGTTTCGCCTTGCGGTCGCTGCGCAGCGAGTTCACGACGATGGTGATGCCCAGGCCCGCGCCGACCAGGAACAGCAGCAGGGCGATCGCCGGATAGCCGAACAGCCGGGGCCCGGTGTCGATCCGCATCATCAGTGCGGCGCCGACGATCAGTGCGGCGGTGATGAGGCCCGCCGCGATCCGGTTGGCGATCTTCTGCAGGCTCTCCATCAGCTTGTCGAGCCCGCCGACCTGCACCTTGAAGCGGTTGTCGGCCAGCAGGGACAGCAGGTCGGAGACCTTCCGCGGCGCGTCGCGCAGCAGGCCCTGGACCTCCATCAGTTCGGTGGCGATGTTCGAGGGCGACAGCGCCTTGCGCAGGCGGCCGCGCATCACGCCGTCCAGGTGGCCTTCGACGACTTCGCGCACGTCCAGGTCCGGCGCGAGTGCATCGGCGACGCGTTCCAGGTTGAGCAGGGTCTTGCCCAGCAGGCTGAGCTCCGGGGGCGTGCGCAGCCCGCACGAAGCGCCCAGCCGGACCAGGTCCAGCATCAGCCGCCCCTCGGAGACCGTGGTGCCGGATGCGTGCGCCGCGTAGCGCGCCACCATCTGCCCGACCTCGCGCTGGTAGCGGCCTGCCTCGAAGGTCTCCAGGCGGGTGCCCATGGCGATGGTTTCGTTGGCCACCGCCTCGCCGCGCCCGTCGACCGCGGCGAACAGCAGTTTCAGCAGCCGCTCGCGCATGCGCGGCGGGACGTGCGCGATCATGCCCAGGTCGAACAGCGCCAGCCGGCCGTCATCGGTGACCAGCAGGTTGCCGGGGTGCGGATCGGCGTGGATCTCGCCATGGACGAACACCTGGTCCAGGTAGCCGCGCAGCAGTGCCCGCGCGAGGTCGTCCATGTGCTCCTCGGTCCGGCGCAGGCCCGACAGGTCGGTGACCTTCCTGCCGTGCACCAGTTCCATGGTCAGCACCTTGTCGCCGCACAGGTCCCACAGCGGCGACGGCACGAACAGCTCCGGGTAATCGCGCAGGTGGTGTCCGAAGCGCTCGAGGTTCTCGGCCTCCATGCGGTAGTCGAGTTCGCCCAGCAGCGCGCGCCGGAACTCCTGCACCCAGTCCGCGAAATGCATCTCCCGGCCCATGCGGGTGTGCGAGTCGGCGCGCCTGGCCAGGGTGCGGATCGCGTCCAGGTCGCCGCGGATCTGCGGGGCGATGTCCGGGCGCTGCACCTTCACCGCGACCTCGCGACCGTCGCGCAACACCGCGCGGTGGACCTGGGCCAGCGATGCACAGCCGAGCGGCACCTCGTCGAACTCGACGAACGCCTTGGTCAGGCGCACTTCCAGCGTCTGCTCCACGACCTCACGCACCTGCGGGAAGGGGAAGGGGGCGACGTCGTCCTGCATCCGCTCCAGCGCCTCCAGGTACGCGGGCGGGACCATGTCCGGCCGCGTCGACAGGGCCTGGCCGATCTTGACGAAGGTCGGGCCGAGCGCCTCCAGGTCGCTGACGAACTGCTCGGGCGTGCCCGCCTCGGACGGTGCGTCGTCCACCCGCTCGGCCGCCGCATCCATGTCCAGCCCGGTGAACACGCCCGCGCTGCGGTACTTGAGCAGGAAGCGCAGGATCTGCGCGGTGCGGGCGACGCCGGTCGGCGCAGCGGTCATGGGCGGGTCTCCGTCGGTTCGCGCCAGCCTAGCCGCAGGCCCGTCAAGGCCTGTTCATCGCGGCGCCTTGAGGCGGGGTGGCCGACACTGGTCGCGTGGACACGCCACCGACCCTCTGGACCATCGGGCATTCCACCCGCGACTGGGAGGTGTTCCTGTCGATGCTTCGCGAGGCACGGATCGAGGTACTTGCGGATGTCCGTCGCTTCGCCGGCTCGCGGCGCAATCCGCAGTTTTCCGGCGACACGATGGCACGCACGTTGCCCGAGGCGGGGATCGCCTATGCGCCGATGCCGGACCTGGGCGGGAGGCGCCGGCCGGAGCCCGGCTCGCACAACGAGGCATGGCGGAACGCCGGTTTCCGCGGTTACGCCGACTACATGGAAACCGATCCCTGGCAGGCGGCGCGCGATGCCCTCGAGGCGCGCGCGTCACGCGAACGCACCGCCATGATGTGCGCCGAGGCGATGTGGTGGCAGTGCCACCGCTCGCTGATCGCGGACGACTTCAAGGCGCGCGGCTGGACGGTCCTGCACCTGATGACGCCCGCCAGGGCCGAGGAACATCCGTTCACCAAGCCCGCCCGGGTGGTGGATGGCAGGCTGACCTACGCCGTGCAGCAGAAGCTGCTCTGATCCGTCAGGCCTTGGCGCGGATGTAGACGGCGTTGGCGCGGCCGTCGGCGCCGGCGCGTTCCTCGACATCGAAGCCGCCCTGCGCCTGCACCAGGTCGCGCAGCTTCTTGTAGCCGTACGTACGCGAGTCGAAATCGGGTGCCAGGCGCTGCAGGTTGCTGCCGATCGCACCGAGCTGCGCCCAGCCGCTGTCGTCCGACGCCGCCTCGACCGCCTTGCGCAGCAGCGTGGTGAGCTTCCGGTCCTTCTTCAGCGTGGGCGTCGAGTTCTTCGCGACCTTCGATGGTTTTTCCTCGTCGTCGCCCAGCAGTTCGGTGTAGATGAACTTGTCGCACGCGGCCACGAACGGCTGCGGCGTCTTGCGCTCGCCGAAGCCGTAGACGACCAGTCCCTGCTCGCGGATGCGCGCGGCCAGCCGGGTGAAATCGCTGTCGGACGAGGCGATGCAGAAGCCGTCGAGCCGTCCCGTGTACAGCAGGTCCATCGCGTCGATGATCAGGGCGCTGTCCGTGGCGTTCTTGCCGGTGGTGTAGTTGAACTGCTGGATCGGCTGGATCGAATGGTCCAGCAGGCCGCTCTTCCAGCCGCCCAGGTGTCCCGAAGTCCAGTTGCCGTAGGCGCGGCGGACGCTGGCGGTGCCGTACTTGGTGATCTCCGCGAGCAGCTGCGGCAGGCGCGCGGGATTGCTGTTGTCGGCGTCGATCAGCAATGCGAGGCGCATCGTGCGGAGTGTCTCGTTCTCGGCCATGGTCACTCCTGGGTCGGTGGTGCGATGGGGGCGTCCAGCCTGAGCAGGGTGCCATCGTCGGCGTCGGTCAGCACGTACACGGCGCCCTCCGCCCCGACGCGGACGTCGCGGATCCGGGCGCCGAGATCCTGCAGCAGGCGTTCCTCGCCGGCGATGCGGTCGCCGTCGAGCTGCAGGCGGATGAGGTGCTCGTCGGCCAGTGCGCCGAGGAACAGGCTGTCGTTCCAGGCCGATCCCGGCTGGCCGGTGAGGAAGGCCATGCCGCTCAGGCCGGGCGATTGCCGCCACCAGTGGTGCGGCGGCTCGGTGCCGGGCACGTTGGTGCCCTCCGTTTCCGCGTACGGCTCGTTCGTGCGGTAGGCCATGCCGTGCGTGGCCAGGGGCCATCCGTAGTTCGCGCCCGGACGGGGCAGGTTGATCTCGTCGCCGCCGCGGGGTCCGTGCTCGCTGGTCCACAGCGTGCCGGTGCGCGGGTCGACCGCCATGCCCTGGATGTTGCGGTGGCCGTAGCTCCAGGTCTCGGGACGCGCATCGGCGCGACCGGCGAACGGGTTGTCCGCGGGAACGTCGCCATCCAGCGCGAGGCGCACCAGCTTGCCGCGCAGGTCGTCCAGGTCCTGCGCGACGGCCAGGCCGTTGCGGTCACCCTGGCTGATGAAGACGTGTCCGTCGCGATCGAAGGCCAGGCGCGACCCGAAATGGGCGCCGCCGCGGACCTTCGGCTGCTGCCGGTAGATCCGGGTGAAGCCATCGAGCCGGTAGCCGTTGCCGGTCCGCGCGAGCACGCCGTGGCCGGCCGCGGTCCCGGCGGTGCCATCCGGACCGGGTTCGGCGTAGGTGAGGTAGATGCGGCGCGTTTCGTCGAAACCGGGCGCGAGCGCGACGTCGAGCAGGCCGCCCTGGCCCTGGGCGAACACCTCGGGCACGCCTTCGATGGGTGCGGACACCGTGCCGTCCGCCGCGACGTGCCGGAGGCGGCCGGACCGTTCGGTGACGAGGAAGCCGCCGCCCGGCAACAACGCAACCGACCACGGATGCTCCAGCCCACCGGCGATCGTAGTCACCTGCATCGGGCGTGGCCCGGGCGCCCCGGCATCGGCAGGGGCCGCGGCGACCTGCGCGGTGGGCGACGCCGACGGCGCGCAGGCCCCGATCGAGGGCACGAGCAGGAGCAGGGTGAACTGGATCATCGAGCGGTGCATTCGGTCTCCTATCGGTATCCGGCGGCTTGCAGTTCGAACAATTCCCTGTAGCGCCCGCCCTCGGCGAGCAGCGAAGCGTGCGTGCCCGAGGCTTCCAGGCGTCCTTCATGCAGCACGAGGATGCGGTCGGCCATGCGCACGCTGGAGAAGCGGTGCGAGATCAGCACCGCGGTCTTGCCTTCGGACAGTTCCTTGAAGCGCTGGAACACCTCGAATTCGCTGCGCGCGTCGAGCGCGGCGGTCGGTTCGTCGAGGATCATGACCTGCGCGTCGCGCATGTAGGCCCGCGCGATCGCGATCTTCTGCCACTGGCCGCCCGACAGGTCGACGCCGGTGCGGAAGCGGCGGCCGATCATCTGGTCGTAGCCCTGCGGCAACGCGGCGACGACCTCGTCGGCCATCGAACGCCGGGCGGCTTCGCGGATCCTGGTCGCGTCATCCATCGCCTCGATCCGGCCGACGCCGATGTTCTCGCCGGCAGTGAGGTGGTAGCGGACGAAGTCCTGGAAGATCACGCCAACGTTCGCCCGCAGGTCGTCCAGGTCGTAGTCGCGCAGGTCGCGGCCGTCGAGCAGGATGCGGCCCTCGTCGGGCTCGTAGAGACGCGCGAGCAACTTGACCAGCGTGGTCTTGCCGGCGCCGTTCTCGCCGACCAGCGCCAGCACCTCGCCGGCGCGCAATTCGAAGTCGAGCCCGCGCAGCGCCCAGCGCTCCGCGTCCGGATAGCGGAAACCGACGTTGTCGAACACGAACCCCCGTGCGATGGGCCGCGGGATCGGCAGCGCATCCGGCTTCGAAACGATCTCCGGCTCGATCTCGAAGAACGAGAACAGGTCGTCCAGGAACAGCGCCTGCCCGGCGACCTGCGAAAAGCCGACCAGCAGCCCCTCCAGCAACTGCCGCAGCCGGCGGAAGCTGCCTGCCAGGAACGTGAGGTCGCCGATGGTGAAGTCGCCGCGCACCGTGCGCCAGGCGATGTACGCATAGGCCACGTAGTAGCCCAGCGTGCCCAGCGCGGCGAGCACCGTGCCCCACGCCGCGCGCCGGCGGGCGAGGGCGCGGTTGGCCAGGAAGAAGCCGTCCGCCAGTTCCCGGTAGCGCGCGACCAGGAACCGGTGGAGGTTGAAGATCTTCACCTCCTTCGCGGTCTCGACGCTGGCGCCCATCTGGCGCACGTACTCGAGTTGCCGGCGCTCCGGCGTCCACGCGAAGTTGAGGGAGTAGTTGAGCGCGTTGAAGTGCGACTCGCCGACGAACGCCGGCACCAGCGCCACCGCGAGCAGCACGATCAGCCAGGGTGCATAGACGAGCAGGCCGAGCGCGAAGCTGACCACCGTGATGGCATCCTGTGCCTGCCCGAACAGCAGGCTCATCAGGTTCATCCGCCCCATCGTCTGGCGGCGGGCACGGTCCATCCGGTCCTGCAGCTCCGGATCCTCGAAGTCCTCCAGGTCCAGCGTCGCCGCGTGCTCCATCAGCCGCACGCTGGTGGCGTTGGTGAACAGTTCCGAGAGCGTGCTGTCGGCATAGCTGACCAGCCTGCCGAGCAGGTCGGACAGGATGGCCAGCCCGAATTCCGCGGCGAGCAGCCACGCCAGCGGGTCGAGCGCACCGCCGCGCCAGGCGGACGACAGCGCATCGAAGCCGAGGCCGGCACCGACCAGGCGCACCACCTCGTCGATGATCAGCTTGCCGACGTAGAGCATCAGCACCGGCAGCAGCGCGCGGACCAGGCGCAGGCCGAGGGAGGCGATGGTCAGGCCGCGGCTGGTCTGCCAGATCTGGCGCAGGAACGGCGGCAGGTTGCGCAGGGCGTCGAAGCGCTCACGCAGGCTCGGGTTCGCAGGGTGCTGGCGCTTGGCCATGTCCGGAATGTGCGCCTCAGCCGCCGCCGGTCCAGCCGAACCCGAGGGTGAAGCCCCGCGGCGGCGCCGGCTCGAAGTATCGCCCGTTGCCGTCGTTGACGATCACCGAGCCGACGTGGTCGGCGTCGAGCAGGTTGTCGATGCGCAGGAAACCGTGCCAACCGGGCGTTTCCGGCGAGCGCCAGCGCAATGCGAGCGCGAAGCGCGCATGGCCCGGCGCCTTGTCGGTGTTCGCGTCGTCCACCGGGGTACCGGCGCGGAGTGCGGCTTCCAGCGAGGCGACAACGCGGCCACCCGGCGCGTGCCAGGCCAGCTCGGCGAATCCGTGCGCGCGCGGGATGCCGGGGATCCGGTTGCCCGCGTCCACCACCCGGGTCGTCGATTCGCCCCCGCGCACGACCCGGTTGGAGAACCCGTCCTCGAAGCGCGCGTCGATCCAGTTGCCGACTACCAGCCACGACCAGCGATCCCCGGCACTGCCAGCGGCACTGGCCTCCAGGCCGTGGCGATGCGTCCGCCCTGCGTTGGCATAGCTGGTGCGGCCGCCTTCGGCCAGCGCGGGGACGATCTCGTCGCGTCCATCGATCCGGTAGGCGGCGATGCTCACCTCGAGCGACCGTGAACGCCAGCGCGCGCCGACCTCCGCACTGTCGAATCGTGCGGGCACCAGCGCGCGGTTGAAGCCGGATGAGCCGTCGGTGCGATAGGCGAGCTCGGTCATCGTCGGCGTCTCGAAACCGCTGCCGATGCTCGCGAAGATCTCGCCGGTGCCGCCGCCGCCCTCCATCGCCCGCGCGGCGCCCAGCGACCATGCGGTTTCCGAGAAAGCGAGCCGGCCACTGTCGTTGCCGTTTCCCGCCATGACGAAATGGTCGGACGAATCGAAGTCCAGCCGGCTGTGCCGGACCGCGCCGAGCAAGCTCCATGCAGGGGCGGGGTGCCAGTCGCCGACCACCCAGGCGTCGGTCGCTCGGATCGTGTTGTCCTCGTCGCGCCGCAGGCGCCCACGTTCGCCGAGCCGTTGGCCGCCGCCGGGCAAGCCGACGAAGTTCTCGTGACCGCGCCGTTGCTCCTCCATCCGCCCGGCATCGACGCCGAGCGCGACCGCGCCCCGGTCGCCCTGCCACCGGTGGCCCGCCGACAGTCCACCCGATCGGCGCGACAGGTCGATCACGCCGCCCGAACTGGTCGGCGACTGCTGGGCGGCCGGGGGGATCGACAGGAACTGGACGATATCGCGGGCGGTCCCATGGCCGGACACCCAGGCTGCGCGTCCGGCTGCGTAGTCCCACTGCCATCGTGCGCCAGCCTGGTGGTTGGCGATCCGCTTGCGGGTGTCGAACGCAAGCGCGGACGCGTTCGTTCCATGTGGGGCGGCCTCCCATTGCTCGCGGGTGAGCCCGAGCGGGTCCTCGGTCCAGGGTTGCAGCACACTCCTGGCGACCAGCCGGGCCGCGTGGTCCCGCCGGGGCGTCCATCGCGCGATCGCCCCGAACTGCGTGCGCCGCGCCGCCGCGTGCGGCCGCGCGCCGGCAGTGCGGAAGTGGCTCCCGTGCAGGCGCCAGCGCCAGGTTTCGCCGTCGTTGCCACCGTCCTGTCGCAGCGACAGGCGCGAGCTCGACTCGCTGCCGGCCCACGCCTGCCAGCGCGACCCGGGTTCGCCGTCCAGCTCGCTGTAGCCGACGATCGCGCCGCCGGCCGCGTTGCCGTATTGCAGCGCAAGCGGTCCGCGCAGCACTTCGATGCGGTCGAGCGCGTCCAGCGGGAAGTTCGCCGCCTGCCCCTGGCCATCGACCGCAGTCGCGGGAATGCCGTCGACGACCAGCTGGATGCCGCGTATCCCGAAGGTACTGCGTGCTCCGAACCCGCGGCTCTGTACCTGCACGTCCTGCGCGAGATTGTTGCGCTCCCGGGCCAGCACGCCGGGCACCCTCGCCAGCGGTTCGGCCAGGCCCACCTGCCGCTGGCCCTCGCGCAGCGTCGCCCCGTCGACGACCGTGACCGCGCCCGGGAATTCCGGGAGCATGCGCCGCGCGCCGACGACCTGGACGGCGTCGAGCTCGACGGCGGTTCCGGCGTCCTGTGCCCGCGCCGGCGACAGGGTGGTTGCGACGAGCAGCCCGAGGGCAGGTGTCAGGGCGGCGCCACGCACGCCGCTTCAGAATGCCGCGACGATCAGGAGCACGAACGCCACGATCGCCAGTGCCGCATGCAACAGCATCAGCGGCACCGGCAGCGGGCGTCCCTTCCACTGCCAGAGCAGGTTCATCGCGGCGCCGCCGCCGGCCGCCACGACGAACAGCAGGAGGGCCCAGCCGGCAGGGGACGGGACACCGGCCAGCAAGGCGGCGTAGGCCACGAGCGTCAACGCCGCCGCGGCAAGCAGGCCGTGCACCATCGACAACCAGGCCGGCGGATTGTGCTTGCGGAACAGGCGGATGCCCGCCATCACCAGGCCACCCAGCGCGGTGATGGTGAACAGTCCGACCGCGACCTGCAGCATGGTGATGGCGTTCATGGCGGAGTCCCGGGGCCAGGGGCGATTACCCGATTCACGCTAGGTCGGTCGTCGTGAGCGACACGTGAGATAAAATGGGGGATTCGAACAAACGGGCGGCGTCCGCGCCGCCGGATGCCCGTGACCACAACGCCTTCTCGTCTTCGCCCGTCCGCTTCGATCCGGCAGGAAGACCTCATCCAGTCCGTGGCCGACGCGCTGCAGTACATCTCGTACTACCACCCGGCCGACTACATCCGGAGCCTGTCGGCCGCCTACGACCGCGAGGAGTCGCCGGCCGCGAAGGACGCCATCGCGCAGATCCTCGTCAACTCGCGGATGTGCGCGGAAGGCCACCGGCCGATCTGCCAGGACACGGGCATCGTCACCGTCTTCCTGGAGATCGGCATGGACGTGCGCTGGGACGACGCCACGATGGGCGTGGAGGAGATGGTCCACGAGGGCGTGCGTCGCGCGTACGGGCACCCGGACAACAAGTTGCGCGCGTCGGTGCTGGCCGACCCGGCCGGCAAGCGGATCAATACGAAGGACAACACGCCGGGCGTGGTCAACGTCAAGGTCGTGCCGGGCAACACGGTCGACGTGATCGTCGCCGCGAAGGGAGGTGGCTCCGAGGCCAAGTCGAAGTTCGCGATGCTCAACCCTTCCGATTCCATCGTCGACTGGGTGTTGAAGACCGTGCCGACCATGGGTGCGGGCTGGTGCCCGCCAGGCATGCTCGGCATCGGCATCGGCGGCACTGCCGAAAAGGCGATGCTGCTGGCGAAGGAATCGCTGATGGAGCCGATCGACATCACCGACC
>CAMPJU010000017.1 GCA_946886995.1 uncultured Lysobacteraceae bacterium | reverse complement strand
GGGGATCGACGGGACCCTGGCGGAGGCCGAGGGCGCGCTCCAGGCGGGCCGCCTCTACGGTGGCGAGCGCGACGCGATCCCCCTGTACCTGGCACTGCGCGAACAGGCGCCCGGCAACGCCGAGGTCGAACGCGGATTCGAGGCCGCCGTGGACGCATTGCTGGCGGCGGGGCACGCGGCGCTCGCCGCACCGGACATCGATTTCGCGGCACTGCATCGCGCCCACGAGATCGGGGCGGTCGCCCGGGCGATCGGACCCGGCCGCGAAGACATCCAGGCCTACCTGGGTGCACTCGACCGGAGCGACGAGGTCGCCGCGCTGAACCGGGCGGGTGAAGCCGAGTTGCGCGACGACGACCTGGGCGAGGGCGGGGGCGGTGCGCTCGCGCGATTCCGGGAGGCCCTGGAGATCGCGCCCGACAGCGCCCGCGCGCAACAGGGCATCGCCGCCGCCGAGAGTGCGCTGATCCGGCGGGCGGAACTGGCCGCCGCACGGTCCGATTTCGACGAAGCGGGCCGATGGCTGGACCTGGCGGCGCCGATCCGGCCCGGGCTCGACACCGTGGACGACGCGCGACGCCGCGTGACGGCGGAGCGCGCCGCGCAGATCCGGCGGTTGCGGGACGAGGGCCTGGCCGCGCTGTCGCGTCGCGACGGGCTGCCCGACGCGCGGCGTGCGCTGGACACGATGCTTCGCATCGCGGAGCCGGGGAACGCGGCCGCCGCGGAGTTGCGACAGCGGATCGACCTCGCGGCGCACTACGGCTTGTTCCGGCCGGGCCAGCAGTTCACCGAGGCGCTCCGGAACGGCGGTCGCGGCCCGTTGATGGTGGTCGTGCCCCACGGCGGGCTGCGGATGGGCGCCGCGCCGGACGAGGAGGGCGCGAGCGACGCCGAACGCCCGCAGCATTACGTCAGGTTCGACCGCGGATTCGCGATGTCGCGCACCGAAGTGACGGTCGGCCAGTTCCGCCGGTTCATCGAGGCCACCGGGCACGAGACCCGCGCCCGGCGCCGCGGCTTCTCCACCGTCTACGACGAGCGCCGCGGCAACCTGGTCCGGCGCAGCGGCGTCGACTG
This sequence comes from uncultured Lysobacteraceae bacterium, assembly GCA_946886995.1. The sequence goes on along the minus strand of CAMPJU010000017.1, from coordinate 10,980 downwards.
GCGCCACGGCTACACCGGCGCGCCAGCCGAGGACGCGATGCCGGTGCTGCACGTCAGCGCGCGGGATGCCGAAGCCTACGCGGCCTGGCTGTCGGCGCAGTCGGGCGAGGCGTACCGGCTGCCGAGCGAAGCCGAGTTCGAGTACGCGATGCGCGCGGGCAGCGAAACCCGCTTTCCCTGGGGCGACGGCCCGCCGCCGCCGGGTGCCGGCAACTTCACCGGCGGCAACGACGAGTCGCCCAGCGGACGCGAGTGGCGCAATGCGTTCCGGGGATATGGCGACGGGCACTGGGGCCCGGCCCGGGTGGCGACGTTCGCGGCGAATGGATACGGCCTTCACGACCTGGCCGGCAATGTCAGCGAGTGGGTCGCCGATTGCTGGCACGACGGCTATCGGCGCGCACCGGTCGACGGCGCGGCATGGGTCAACCCGGGTTGCCGCACGCGGGTGGTGCGCGGCGGGTCCTGGGCCAGCGCGCCGTCGCAGACGCGCTCGGCCTGGCGGCTGTCCGCCGATGCCGACACGACCAATGCACGGCTCGGCTTCCGGGTGGTGCGCACGCTCTGAACACCCGCCCCGAGCAGGGCACCGACAGGGAACGCACATGAGGATGAATCCGTTCGGCAACCGCAGCGCGCCCGATGGCCGCACACGCCGCCGCGGCGGAGGCATCCGCTGGTGGATCCTGCTGTTGTTCGCCGGCTATGCCGCGTACTACTGGATCTCGAACCGCACCGTCGATCCGTACACCGGCGAGAAGGTGCTGATCGACCGGAACCTGACCGCCGAGGACGAAGAGGCGCTCGGCCTGCAGGCGTTCGAGCAGATCGTCGCGCAGGAACAGGTGGTCGACCCGGGCACCGAGATCGCGACCCAGATCCGATCCATCGCGGACCGGCTGGTCGACAAGATCGACGAAGTCGAAGGCGCGCTGGCCGCCGAGCACGGGACGTCGGCGCAGGCCTTCTACGAGGAGTTCGACTGGGAAGTGCAGGTGCTCGACTCGCCCCAGGTCAATGCGTTCGCGCTGCCTGGCGGCAAGATGGCCGTGTACACGGGACTCGTCCCCGTGGCCGAGAACGCCGATGCGATGGCCGCGGTGATGGGCCACGAGATCGCGCACGCGCTGCAGCGTCACGGCGCGCAGCGGATGACGGAGCAGAAGCTGGCGCAGATCGGGCAGATGGCCGGCGCCGCCAGCGGGATGGACGCGGGACAGATGCAGGCGGTGATGGCGGTGTACGGCTACGGTCGGGCATTGCCCTACGCGCGCAAGCACGAGACCGAGGCCGACTACGTGGGGCTGATGCTGATGTCGGCGGCGTGTTTCGATCCGCGCGAGGCGATTCCGCTCTGGGAGCGCATGCAGGCCGCCAGCGGCGGACAGTCGCAGCCCGAGTTCGCATCGACCCATCCGAACCCCGGCACCCGCATCGAGAACCTGCAGGCACTGCTGCCCAAGGCCATGGAATACCGCGAGCGGTTCTGCGAGCAGGCCGGGTAGCGGGCGATTCGCCCGGGAGGCGCGTTCCGGCTCAGCTGGCGCGGGACTTGGCCCCGTTGCGCACGCGGACGGTCTCCGCGTTGTGGCCGACGCCGCCGGCCAGGTTCTGCTGGTATTCCTTCCACAGGTCCAGGTTGCGCTCGGTCAGCTGGTTGAGCATCGTCCAGGGCGTCTGCCCCGGTAGCCCGTCGACGTCCTGCCGCAATTGCTGCTGCTGCTCCAGGAACAGGTGCACCGAGCGCTCCAGGTAGCTCCCCATGAAGCCCTGCAGGGCGTCGCCATAGAACCGGATGATGTGCGAGAGCAACTCGGTGGACAGGATCGGTTCGCCGTCCTGTTCGTGCTCGGCAATGATCTGCAACAGCACGCAGCGGGTCAGGTCCTCGCCGGTCCTGGCATCGCGCACCTCGAACGACTCGCCGTCGATGATCAGCTGGCGGACGTCCTCGATGGTGATGTAGCTGGAGATCTCGGTGTCGTACAGACGCCGGTTGGGATATTTCTTGATGACGCGTCTGGCGGTCATGTACGAACCCTGAACAACGGCGAGTCCGAGCATGGCGCAGGGCCGGCGGCGTTGCAACTTGCCATCGGCGGAACCGTGCGGGGGTCGAACATCGCACGTGCCGCGTGCAGTGCGGCGGCCACCGTCGCGGCCCCGTCCAGTGCGCCGGGCGCCTGGCCCAGCAGGTGCCACGCAGCGCGCAGTGCGGGCAGCGGGTCCGCCGGATCGACCGGTTGCGCCGCCGACGACTTCGAGAGCTTCCGGCCTTCCGCGTCGACCACCAGCGGCAGGTGGGCGTACCGCGGCATCGGCAGCCCGAGCATCCGCTGCAGGAGGACCTGGCGTGGCGTGGAATCGAGCAGGTCCGCGCCACGCACGACGTCGGTCACGCCCTGCGCCGCGTCGTCGACCACGACCGCCAGCTGGTAGGCCCACGGCCCGTCCGCCCTTCGCAGCACGAAGTCCCCCGCGACCGCAGCGACGTCCTGGACAACCTGGCCCTGGAAGCCATCGTCGAACGCGATGACGGTGCCGTCGGGGACCCTGAGGCGGATCGCGGGATCGGCGCGCCGGGCACCGGCGACGCAGCGACGGTGCACGCCGCCCGTCGACGCCAGGTCGCTGCGGCTGCAGTGGCATGCGAAGGCGAGGCCGGCGTCCAGCAGGCGATCCAGGGCAGCCTGGTAGTGGGCGCCCCGGGTCGATTGCCAGAGGACGCCGCCGTCCGGATGCAGCCCGAACGCGTCGAGTGCCGCGAGCTGTCGCCGCGCCGCCCCGGGCACTTCGCGCGGCGGATCCAGGTCCTCGATCCGGACCAGCCATTCGCCACCGGCGTGGCGCGCGAGCAGCCAGCTGCCGAACGCGGCGAGCAGCGACCCGGCATGCAGGTCGCCGGTGGGCGAGGGGGCGAAACGGCCGCGGTAACCAGGTGTCATTGCACTTGAATTTAACCGGTCGCTGCCACACTAATGCGGCACGGGCGCGCTGTCGCGCCCGACGAAGACGGAACGTCGCCATGTTCAAGCGGATCACCCTGTTCCTCGCCACCAACCTGGCCGTGCTGGCGCTGGTGAGCATCGTCATGTCGGTGCTGGGCGTCAGTGCCGACCAGTTCGGTGGCCTGCTGGTCTTCGCCGCGCTGTTCGGGTTCGGCGGATCCTTCATTTCGCTGTTCGCGTCCAAGTGGATCGCCAAGCGCTTCACCGGTGCACGGGTGATCGAGCAGCCGCGCAACGAGGCCGAACAGTGGCTGGTCGCGACGGTCCGCCGCCAGGCCGAAGCGGCCGGGATCGGCCAGCCGGAAGTCGCGATCTACGAGGCGCCGGAGATCAACGCGTTCGCCACGGGCGCCAACCGCAACAACGCGCTCGTGGCGGTGTCGACCGGCCTGCTGGGCGCGATGACCCGTGACGAGGCGGAAGCCGTGCTGGGCCACGAGGTCAGCCACGTGGCCAACGGCGACATGGTGACGATGGCGCTGCTGCAGGGCGTGCTCAACACGTTCGTGATCGTGCTGGCGCGCGTGGTCGGGCGGGTCATCGACGGCTACCTGTCGGGCGGCCGGGATGGCCCCGGCATCGGCTACTTCGTGATCGTGTTCGTGCTGGACATGGTGTTCGGCCTGTTCGCGAGCATGATCGCGATGTGGTTCTCGCGGCACCGGGAGTTCCGCGCGGACGTCGGCGGCGCGACGCTCGCGGGCAAGGACAAGATGATCGCGGCGCTGCAGCGCCTGGGCCAGAACCAGGGTGTCTCGACCCTGCCCAAGCAGGTCGAGGCGTTCGGCATCAGCGGCGCGATGTCGCACGGCCTCCGGAAGCTGCTGATGAGCCACCCGCCGCTCGAGGAGCGCATCGCCGCGCTGCGCAACGCCACGCCGGACGAGCATGCCGTGCGGCAGGGCGTGATGGCCTGAGGCCTACTCGAACTCGTAGTTCATCTCGGGGCCGGCGGCCGCCAGGAAGTGGCCCTGGACGAAGTCGACGCCGGCGCCGAACAGGAAGCTCATGCTGGCCGCGTCCTGCACGAACTCGGCGATCGTGTGCTTGCCGACTTCGCGCGCCTTCGCCGCGATCTCCTTGATCCGCTCCTGGTTCTTCTGGCTGGTCGGCAGCTCGAGCATGAAGTCGCGGTCGATCTTCAGCAGCGTCGCGTCGAAGTGGTTGAGCAGCTGGAACGAATTCAGGCCCGACCCGAACTGCTCCAGCCCGACGCGCACCCCCAGGGACGCCACGTTCCGCTGGAAGTCCTGCGCCGCGCGCAGGTGCGTGAACACCTTCGCCTCCGACAGTTCCAGCACCAGCAGCTCGCCCGGCACCTTGTGCGAATCCAGCGTCTTGCCGATGTGTTCGAGCAGGCGTGAATCCTGCAGCGAGTCCTGGGTGATCTTGACCAGCAGCGACGTGCGCTTGCCCGCGTTGAGGCGTTGGCCGATCACCTCGATCGCGCGGCCCACGACCCAGTGGTCGATCTCCCACAGGAGGCCGTGCTCCTCGGCGATCGGCAGGAACGCCGGCGGCGCGACGAGCTCGCCCGCGCTGCCCTCCATGCGCAACAGGCCCTGGTACAGCTCGTGGCCGTCGCCGCCCGTCAGGCTGATCACCGGCTGGTAGTGCAGCTGGAAGCTGCCCTTGTCCAGCGTGTCGCGGATGCGCGACACCCAGGCCTTGACCTTCTCTTCCTCGGCGCGGTCGACGGCGCCCGGGTCGAAGATCTCGGCACGGTTGCCGCCCATCGCCACCGCGGACTGCACGCCCTGCGATGCCTTGCCGAGCACCTGCGGAACGCTGGCGATCTTCTCGCCGATCTGCACGCCGCCGATGCTCGCGGTGATGTTGAGCGAATGGCTGCCGGCCTCCACCACGTTGTCCGCGAAGGCCGCGCGCACGCGTTCGGCGACCTGCGCGGTGCGCACGTGGTCGCTGTCGCGGCAGAGGATGGCGAACTGGTGCTCGCCGAAGCGGGCGGCCAGGTCACCGTCCCCGAGCACGCCCTGCAGGCGCCCCGCGAGGGCGGTGATCAGCGGGTCGGCGGCGTCCAGGCCGATCTCCTGCAGCAGGCGCACGTAATGGTCCGGTTCGACCAGCAGCAGGCCATGGTGGTCGCCGGACTTCGCCGATCCGGCCACGGCATCCTCCAGCGCGCGCAGGAACGTCTGGCGGTTGAGCAGGCCGGTGACCTGGTCGCGCTGGCGCAGTTCCTCGACTTCGCGGGCCAGTTCCGGATTGGCTTCCTGGCGGCGGAACACCGCCTGCAGGCAGTGCTCGCCTTCGTAGCTGGCAGCGGTGAACTCCATCACCGCCGGAAACACGTTGCCATCCATGTCGCGCGCCTGCAGTTCGTAGCGCGGCGGCGGCGTTTCGCCCTTCGTCATCGCCTTGAGCAACTGCTTGAAGCCGGCGACGTGCTCGGGTGCGACCAGGTCGAGCAGGGACATGCCCTCGATGTCCTCGAACGACTCGAACCCGAACATCTCCAGGTAGGCCTGGTTGGCCCGGATGTGCATGCCCTCGTGCACGTAGGCGATGGGGTCGCGCGAGGACTCGATGAGGGTGTCGCAGCGGCGCTCGGTCTCGCGGACCTGGGCCTCCAGCCGGCGCAGGGCGCGGCGGACCTCCAGGTCGGACCACTCGGTGCGGACCACGCTCTGGACGTGGTCGATGCGGCTGCGCAGGGCCACGCCACGCGCCCCATGGTCCAGGGCGTGCAACAGGCCGTTGTTGTCGAGCGTGTCGAGGATCACCACCACCGGCAGGTCCTTGCCGCTGGCATCGACCTGCTGCATCACCTGTGAAAGCGTGATGGATTTCGCATCCTGCGCGACGAGGATCAGGTCCAGGGGCTGCGTCGCCAGCACCTCCTTGAACTCGTCCTCGCTTTCCGGGCGGCACGGCCGGACCGCGATCCCGCCGTTGCGCAGGCCGCTGACGATCGACTCCGCGGCCTCGATGCTGTCGTCGACGATCAGCAGGCGCAGGACCATGTCCTTTCCGAACTGCATGCATTGCCCTCCGTGGGCACTTTATGACACGAAGTGCGTCACGGTGAAATGGGCCGCTTGCCGGGGTCGCCGGCGACCTCGCGCACCAGGCGCGGGACGAGATAGCCGGACAGCCGCGCCGCCAAGGCCGCATGCAGCCGGCGGGCCTCGTCGTCGGCCACCTCGAAGTGCGCCGCGCCCTGTACCCGGTCCAGCTGGTGCAGGTAGTAGGGCAGCACGCCGGCCTCGAAACCGCGTTCCGAGAGGGCGGCAAGCGCCTCCACCGTGTCGTTCACGCCGCGCAGGAGGACCGCCTGGTTCAGCAACGTCGCCCCCGCGTCGCGCAACCTCGCAGCCGCCGCGTCGACCGTCGAGTCGAACTCGTTGGCGTGGTTGGCGTGCAGGACGACCGTCACCGGCCAGGGCAGGGCGGCCAGCCACTCGACCAGCGCATCGTCCACGCGCTCGGGAAGGACGACCGGCAGGCGGGTGTGGATGCGCAGCCGTCGCAGGTGCGGGACTCCCGCCAGCGCCGAGGTCAGTTCATCCAGCTTGTGCGTCGCCAGCGACAGCGGGTCGCCGCCCGACAGGATCACCTCGTCGATGGTGTCGTCCGCGGCGATCGCGGCCACCGCTTCCTGCCATCCCTCCGCGGCGGCCGTCTCCTCCGCGTACGGGAAGTGGCGGCGGAAGCAGTACCGGCAATGCACGGCGCAGCTGCCGGTCGCCACCAGCAGCGCGCGTCCGTGGTACTTGCGGATCACGCCGTGCGCGGCACGGGCCGCGCCGTCGCCCACGGCATCCAGGGAGAAGCCCGGCATGGGCCGCTGTTCGGCGTCCAGCGGCAGCACCTGGCGCAGCAGCGGATCACGGGGGTCGCCGGCGCGCATCCGGGCCACGAACCCGCGGGGCACCCGAAGCGGGAACGGTTCGGTGCGGGTCGGGAGCGGGGACGCAGGGCCGTCCGGAATCGCGTCGGCGAGCGTCCCAAGGCCGAGCAGCGCGAGCAGTTCGCGCGGGTCGCGCACGGCGTCGCGCCAGGCCTGTTGCCAGCGCGCCGGCTGCCGGGATGGGAGGGGTGCAGGTATCATGGAGGGCTGAAATTATCTCCTACGGAGCACCCCGCATGGCCACTTACGGCATGAACGACGTCAAGAACGGGATGAAGATCCTGGTCAACAACGACCCGTGCATCATCACCGACACCGAGTACGTCAAGCCGGGCAAGGGCCAGGCGTTCACGCGCGTGAAGTACCGCAACATCAAGAACGGCCGGGTCCAGGAAGTCACCATGAAGGCGACCGACAACCTCGAGGCCGCCGACGTCGTCGACACCGACATGCAGTTCCTCTACTCCGACGGCGAGTACTGGCACTTCATGAACCCGGAGACCTTCGAGCAGGTCCAGGCCGACAAGGCCGGCATGGGCGGCGCCGAGCTCTGGCTGAAGGGCGAGGAGGAGTGCGTCGTCACCTTGTGGAACGGCGCGCCGATCACCGTGCAGCCGCCGAATTTCGTCGAGCTGAAGATCACCGAGACCGATCCCGGCGTGCGCGGCGACACCTCCGGTGGCGGCGGCAAGCCGGCCACGCTGGAGACCGGCGCCGTGGTCCGCGTGCCGCTGTTCGTCGGCCAGGAAGAGACCATCAAGGTCGACACCCGCTCGGGCGAGTACGTCAGCCGGGTCAAGTGACCCCGTGGCCTGCCACGGGGTCATCCCCGCGCAGGCGGGGATCCAGTAACCAATGAACGCGCGACCAGAGTCCTGTGAGCTCCTGATCGAGGCCGGCTGGGTCGTCCCGGTCGAGCCGCATGGCGTGGTGCTCGAGCGCCATGCGGTCGCCGTGCACCAGGGGGCCATCGTCGCGGTGCTGCCCGTCGACGAGGCGCGCGAACGATTCGCACCGCGCGAAGTCGTGTCGCGCCCCGGCTCGGTGCTCATCCCGGGCCTGGTCAATGCCCACACCCACAACCCGATGACGCTGATGCGCGGGGTCGCCGACGACCTCGCGCTGCACGCGTGGCTGCAGCACCACATCTGGCCGGTGGAGGCCGCGGTCATCGGTCCGGAGTTCGTGGCCGACGGCGTGGCGCTCGCGATCGCCGAGATGCTGCGTGGCGGCACCACCTGCTGCAACGAGAACTACTTCTTCCCGGACGTGCAGGCGGCGACGTACAAGCGGCACGGGTTCCGTGCCCGGGTCGGGCTGCCGGTGATCGACTTCCCCACGGCCTGGGCGAAGACCGACGACGAATACTTCGACCGAGCGGGCGAGGTCCACGACCAGTGGCGCGGCGACCCGCTGGTCTCGACGGCGTTCGCGCCGCATGCGCCGTACACCGTGTCCGACGCCAGCTTCGGGCGCATCCGGATGCTCGCCGACCAGCTCGACATCCCGGTCCACTGCCACGTGCACGAGACCGCGCACGAAGTCGCCGAGTCCCAGGAACGCCACGGCCAGCGCCCGCTCGCCAGGCTGGACCGCCTGGGGCTGGTGAACGACCGGCTGATCGCCGTGCACATGACCGTGCTGGACGACGCCGAGATCGCGTTGTGCGCGCAGCGCGGCGTTTCGGTGGTGCACTGTCCGGAATCCAACCTCAAGCTGGCGTCCGGGTTCTGCCCGGTCGCGCGGCTGCAGGCCGCGGGCGTCAACCTGGCGATCGGCACCGACGGCGCGGCCAGCAACAACGACCTGGACATGTTCGGGGAATTGCGGGCCGCGGCGTTGCTCGCCAAGGCCGTCGCATCGGACCCCACCGCGCTGGACGCCGCGAGCGCGCTGCGCGCGGCGACGCTCGGCAGCGCGCGGGCGATGGGGCTGGAGGCGCAGGTCGGATCCATCGAGGTGGGCAAGCAGGCGGACCTGGCGTGCATCGACCTCGACCCGATCGAGACGCAGCCGCTGTACAACGTGCTGTCCCAGCTCGCCTACGCCACCGGCCGGCACCAGGTGTCGGACGTATGGATCGCGGGCAGGGCGAAGCTGCGCGACCGCGTGCTCGTCGACATGGACCTGGACGCGCTGGCCGCCAACGCGCGGCAGTGGCGCGCGCGCATCGCGCAGGTGCGGGGGTGAGCGTGTCGACGCCGGCGGGCGGCAATTTCAGCCAGGCAGAACTCGACAAGTTCGGCGCGCTGGCGCAGCGCTGGTGGGACCCGCAGGGCCCGCAGAAGGCGCTCCACGTGATGAACCCGGTGCGGCTGCGGTACGTGGCCGACCAGCTGCGCAACGGTGGGTCGGGACTGGCCGGCGCACGGGTGCTGGACATCGGGTGCGGGGGCGGGCTGCTGAGCGAGGCATTGGCGGGCGCGGGTGCGGACGTGGTGGCCCTCGACCTGGCGCCGGACCTGCTGAAGGTCGCGCGCCTGCACGGACTGGAAAGCGGCGTACGGGTCGACTATCGGCTGCAGTCCGCCGAGGCGCTGGCCGCGGAAGCGCCGGGGAGCTTCGACGTGGTCACCTGCATGGAGATGCTGGAACACGTGCCGGACCCGGCCGCGGTGGTGGCCGCGTGCGCGGCGCTGCTGCGTCCGGGCGGACGCCTGTTCCTGTCGACGCTCAACCGCACGCCGGCGGCCTTCGCGCTGGCGATCGTCGGCGCCGAGTACGTGGCGCGATTGCTTCCGAAGGGCACGCACCAGTACCGCGATTTCATCAAGCCGTCCGAACTGGGCGCCTGGCTGCGCGCGGCAGGCCTGGTGCTCGAGGACGTGCGCGGCCTGGCCTACGAGCCCTGGCGCAATGCCGCGCGGCTGTCGACGCGGACCGACGTCAACTACCTGGCCTGCGCGCGCAAGCCGTGACGGGAAGGGGCTGATGGCATTCCCGCGCGCCGCATTGTTCGACCTGGACGGCACCCTGCTCGACAGCGCCCCGGACATGCTGGCGACCGTCAATGCGATGCGTGCCGGGCGCGGCAGCGCGCCCATGATCCTTGCCGAGCTGCGGCCGCACGTTTCCAAGGGCGCGCGTGCGATGGTCGGCGCGGCGTTCGGCGACATCGACGAAGCCACGCGCGAGACCTGGATCCCCGAGTTCCTGGCGCGCTACCGCGATGAACTGGGTCGCCACGGCGGGCCGTTCGAGGGCATCGAGGACCTGTTGCACGGGCTCGAGGACGCCGGCGTCCCCTGGGGGATCGTCACCAACAAGCCGGAGGCGCTTGCCACCCTGCTGATGCCGATCCTCGGCTGGGAGGCGCGCTGCGCGGTGCTGCTCGGCGGCGATTCGCTGCCAGCGCGCAAGCCCGACCCGATGCCGCTGCTGGTCGCGGCGGAACGCCTCGGCGTCGATCCGCGCGACTGCGCGTACGTCGGCGACGACGAGCGCGACATCGTCGCCGCGCGTGCCGCGGGGATGCCATCCGTGGTCGCGCTGTGGGGGTACCGGTTGTCCGAGGACGACCCATTCGCGTGGCGGGGCGACGTCCTCGTCGACGCCCCGCGCGACCTGTGCGATCCCGCTGCCTGGCCGTCGCGTCCATGAACGATCCGATGGCCACCACTGCGATGGATGGTGCCCGGGGCGCTGGCGATTTCGTTGCCAAGTGGCGTGCGCGCTGGCCGGAATGGGCGATCGCGGAGGTGTTCGTGCCCCCGTCCCGCCGCGAGATCGCGCAGGCGTGGATGACCTTGCTGCAGGAACTCGGCGACGCCGCGTGGGGTGGCGCGGACGTGCGCCCGGGCGAGGCGAAACTGACGTGGTGGGCGGAGGAGTTGCTGGGGTGGAGCCGCGGTGCGCGACGCCATCCCCTGGGGCAGGCGTTGTCGCCGCGGGCGGCTTCGTGGGACGCGCTGGCCGCGGCGTTGCCGGCGCTGCTGGCCAGCCGTGAGCGTCCGCGGGACACGACGGCCGCGGTGGCCGCGGTGGCGCCGTTCGCGGTAGCGGCGGCGGCCGTCGAGGCGGAAGTGTCCGGCACGCCGGCCACCACGTCGTCGAGCGGCGACCTGGCGAGTGCGCTGCTCGCCGAGCGGCTGCTGCACCACC
>CAMPJU010000016.1 GCA_946886995.1 uncultured Lysobacteraceae bacterium | reverse complement strand
CACCGAGTTCGACGAGATGACCGCCGGCCTGCAACCGACAGACCTGCTGATCCTCGCCGCGCGCCCGGCCATGGGCAAGACGACGTTCGCGCTCAACATCGCCGAGCACGCGGCCATCCGCACCAAGAAGGCGGTGGCGGTGTTCTCGATGGAAATGTCGGCCAGCCAGCTGGCCCTTCGACTGATTTCATCCAACGGCCGCGTCAACGCCCAGCGCCTGCGCAGCGGCCAGCTCGAGGACGAGGACTGGAGCCGCGTCACCAGCGCGATCCGGATGCTGAAGGAAGCCAAGATCTTCATCGACGACACCCCGGGCCTGTCGCCCGAGGCGTTGCGCGCCAAGGCCCGCCGCCTCAAGCGCGAGCACGACCTGGGCCTGGTGGTGATCGACTACCTGCAGCTGATGTCGGTGCCCGGCAACAACGAGAACCGCGCCACCGAGATCTCCGAGATCTCCCGCGGCCTGAAGCACCTGGCCAAGGAACTCAACGTGCCGGTGATCGCGCTGTCGCAGCTCAATCGCTCGCTGGAAACACGCGCCGACAAGCGCCCGGTGATGGCCGACCTGCGCGAGTCCGGCGCCATCGAGCAGGACGCCGACGTCATCGTCTTCATCTACCGCGACGAGTACTACAACAAGGAGAACTCGCCGGACAAGGGACTGGCGGAGGTCATCATCGGCAAGCAGCGAAACGGCCCCACCGGCTCGATCAAGCTGAAGTTCTTCGGCGAGTACACCCGCTTCGACAACCTGTCGCACGATTCGGTCGGCGCATTCGAGTAGGGTCGCCGGATGCCCCGTCCGACGACCGCGACCATCCACGCCGACGCGCTGCGCCACAATCTCGGCGAGGTCCGCCGACGCGCGCCGCGCAGCCGGGTCATGGCGGTCGTCAAGGCCGACGGTTACGGCCACGGACTGGAGCGCGTCGCGGGTGCGTTGGCCGAGGCCGACGCGTTCGGCGTCGCGATGCTCGAGGACGCAAGGCGCCTGCGGGCGCTGGGACTGGTCCAGCCGATCCTGCTGCTGTCCGGATTCAACGCGGCCGAAGACCTGCCCGAGATCCGCAGCCTCGGCCTCGATGCGGCCGTGCACCACGCCAGCCAGCTCGAGCTCCTGGAGCAGGCGGGCGGGGGCGCACCGATCCGTTGCTGGCTCAAGGTCGACAGCGGCATGCACCGGTTGGGGTTCCCTCCCGCCGAGGTGCGCGATGCCCACGCACGGCTGGCCGCGCTGCCAGGCGTCTCGGAGGACATCGTGCTGATGAACCACTTCGCCAGTTCTGACGAGTTCGGCGGTGCGCAGACACGGAAGCAACTGCAGGTGTTCGAGGCCTGCACGGCCGGACTGACCGGACCCCGCTCCCTGGCGAACTCCGCCGCGGTGCTCGGCTGGCCGGAAGCACATGCCGACTGGGTGCGGCCGGGAGGCGCGCTGTACGGCATGTCGGTCGTGGAAGGCCGCACCGGGGTCGATTTCGGCCTGCGCCCGGCCATGACCCTGGCGACCGGCCTGCTTGCCGTGAACCGCGTCTGCCGCGGGGAGCCGGTGGGGTATTCGGCCACATGGACGTGCCCGGAGGACATGCCGCTCGGGATCGCGGCGGCGGGATACGGCGACGGATATCCCCGCCACGCACCTGCCGGCACGCCGGTGCTGGTGAACGGCCGCGCCGCCAAGGTCGTCGGCCGGGTGTCCATGGACCTGATGGCGATCGACCTGCGCGGCCATCCGGACGCTGTACCGGGCGACCCGGTCGTCCTCTGGGGAGAGGGACTTCCCGTGGAAACCGTCGCGGCGGCAGCGGGCACCATCGGCTATGCGCTGACCTGCGCGGTCACGCGCCGTGTCGGCTTCGCCTGCAGGGACGCCGGGGCACCCAATCCCGCCTGAACCGGGTCAGCCGGCGTCACCCCTCCGCCACGCCCTGCGTCCTACGATCCCTGCGCATTCACGTTTCATCCCCCCGCAGGAGATCCCCATGAACCGCATGCGTACGTTGACCACGCTTTCCGTCGCCCTGGCCGCGACGATGACCTTCGCCGGTTGCACCACCATGAACGGCTACACCGGCCAGACGAACGACCCGAACGACCCGAACCGCACGCAGCGCGGCGCCCTCATCGGTGCCGGCATCGGCGCGGTCGCGGGCCTGCTCAGCGGCGACGACGCCACCGAACGCCGCCAGCGCGCGCTGGTCGGCGCGGGTGTCGGCGCACTGGCGGGCGGTGCCGTGGGCGCCTACCAGGATCGCCAGGAAGCCGCGCTTCGCTCCCAGCTCGCCGGCACCGGCGTGGACGTCGTGCGCGACGGCGACAACATCACCCTCAACATGCCGGGCGCGATCACCTTCGGCTTCGACTCGTCGGCGCTGCAGCCGCAGTTCCGCCCGGTGCTGGACGACCTCGCGGTGACGCTGAACGAGTACAACCAGACGATCGTCGAGGTCGCCGGCCACACCGACAGCGTGGGGGACGCGGCCTACAACCAGACGCTTTCGGAGCAGCGCGCCGCGACGGTGGCGAACTACCTGGCCGGCCGCGGCGTGATCCGCGATCGCATGATCACCATCGGTGCCGGCGAGACCCGGCCGATCGCCAGCAACGACACCGAGGCGGGCCGCGCCCAGAACCGCCGCGTCGAGATCACCCTGGTGCCGCTGCAGGGCTGATCCGCCCCGACATCGCAGGCAACTGGAAAGGGCCGCGGATGCGGCCCTTTTCCTTGCGGGGGAGCGACAGCTGCAGCGTGTGGGCCGCCACTGTCAGGCGCGCCGGCGGTCCTCTCCGGATCCCGGATGCCCGGCGCCGCTGCGCACCATCGCCACCAGCATGGCGTCGATCCTGCGGCTGACGTAAGGCGCGAAGTCGCCCGAATTCGCCTCGACTTCCGCTGCCTCCCGGCGCACGGCCGCCGAGAAGGCCCGGGGATCGTCATGCTCGGCCATCAGCCTGGGCAGCGCGTCCTCCAGGCGCAGCAGCGCCTTCTCGATTTGCAGGGGGTTCCATTCCATGGATCGACTCTGGTCGCGTCCCGGTCGATGCCCGATGAAACCGCCGCGGGCCGGCGGGCATCCATTCAGGCTGGGACGGCAGGCAGGAAAAAGGCCGCTCGCGCGGCCTTTTCCTTGGATGGTGGAGGTGGCGGGAATCGAACCCGCGTCCGAAGGAACTCCATCTCCGGCACTACATGCTTAGCCCGTTGTTCGATCTCGGATGGCGGCAACACAACGTGCGAAGCACACCGTCATCCACACCCGCTTTGGGTTGAGCCACGGTTGGCGGGTCGCCGCCATGGCCGATCCTGTGATGATGACCCTACATCCGCGAGCACAGGCACAAGCGGGTTCGGGGCTAGGCCTTAAGCGGCCAGAGCGTAGACGTCGTCGTTGGCGTCTGAGTGTTTGCAGCTGGATTTACGAGGAAAGCTACCCCCTCGGCATGCGCCAGACGATTTCGCTACCCCCGTCGAAGCCAGTGCACCCCCGGGTGTGTCGTATCGCCGACGCCGTCAGTATACGGCCCGGACGGGCTTGAACGCCGCCCACCGCACCCGCCGTTCACGCCACGGCCGGCCGCGCGCCGGGTATTCTGGCCCGGATGACGCCAGCCGCTCCCGACCCGGCCGCCTCCGCACCGGATAGCGCCGCCGAACGCGGGAACACGCAACGCACCAGGCAACGGCTGCCGACTGGGTACCTGTTGGCAGTCGCCGTGCTCGCGGCTTCTCTGGTGCTGCTGGCACTGTTCTGGCAGCACGCCCGCGGCCGCGAACTGCGTGCCGCCCAGGTGGAATTCCTTGCCGAATCGGACGAGGCGCTGGATCGCCTGCGGGAACGCATGCTCCAGCACGAACTGGTCCTGCGCGGCGGCGTGGCCCTGTTCGGCACCGTCGCGATGCCGAGCGAACGGCAATGGAAATCCTATGTCGATGCGATCGGCATCGGCGAACGCTTTCCCGCCCTGGTGGGGCTGGGCTACGCCCCGCACCTGGCGCCGGGGGAACTTGCCGACCTGCAGGTCCGCGAACGCATCGCGGGCAGGGGATTGTTCTCCATCCGGCCCAGGGGCATGCGCCCCCTGTATGGCCCGATCCTGTACCTGGAGCCCAAGTCGCCGGAAAACCTGGAAGCGATGGGGTTCGACATGCTGTCGGAGGCCCACCGCCAGGAAGCCATGCTGGCCGCCCGCGACAGCGGGGAGGCCCGGCTCAGCGGACCCGTGCAACTGGTGCAGGACAGTGACGCGACAGGTCCCGTGCCCAGCGTGCTGATGTACGCACCGGTCTACCGTGCGGGCGATGCCCCGACCAGCCGCGCGGCACGCCTGGTCTCGATGCAGGGCTGGGTCTATGCGCCGGTCCGGATCGACCGGCTGGTCGACACGGCGCTGGCGCCGCGCCGTGGCGACCTGCGGCTGGCGATCCACGACGTGACCGGGGGAGACGAGATCCGGGTCTACGGCGACACCGTGCGGCCGGGGGCGCCACCGCAGTTCACGCGCAGCCGTGTCATGCAGGTCTACGGCCGGGACTGGCGGCTGGACTTCCGGTCCGGGCCGAGCGCGGTCGCAGTCCCGCGCCTGGCTTCGGTGCGCAACAACATGGTGCTGGGGGGATTGGTGGCGTTGTTGCTGTTCGGGCTGGCGCTGCTGCTGGCCCGCACCGAGTCGCGTGCCACGCGCATCGCGGAGCGCATGACCGAGAACTACCGGCGCAGTGAACAGCGCTTCCGCAACGCCATGCGCTACTCGGCGATCGGCAAGGCGCTGCTGGATGGCGAAAGCCGGATCGTCGAGGCCAACCCGGCCCTCGGCGCGATCCTGGGCGTCGAACCCTCGGCGCTCGCCGGCAGGCCGTTCCACGCGTTCTTCTCCGACGGGAATGAGTCGGAAGGGGAGACCCACGACGTCGCCGACGGCGTCGTCCGCACGACCCGGCAGTTGCGGCATGAGGACGGCCAGGTCCGGCATGCACAGCTGACCTTCGCGCCGGTCCCCGGCAAGGTCGGCCAGGACGTCGCGCGCCTCGTGCAGGTCGAGGACGTGACCGAACGCCTGCGCGCCGAGGCCAGGGTGCATGCGCTCAACCGGACGCTCGAGTCCCGCGTCGCCCTGCGGACCCGCGAACTCAGCGCCGCCAATCGGGAGCTGGAGGCGTTCGCCTACAGCGTGTCCCACGACCTGCGCGCGCCGTTGCGCACCATCGAGGGCTTCAGCAAGCTCCTGCTCGAGCGACACGCCTCGCAACTGGACGCCGCGGGGCAGGACTACCTGGGGCGCGTGCGCAATGCGGCCCGGCGGATGGGCGAGCTGATCGACTCCATGCTGAAGATGTCCCGGCTCAGCCGCAGCGAGCTGCGCATGTCGCACGTCGACCTGTCGCAACTGGCGGGCGAACTGGTGCGCGACCTGAAGGCAGGCGACCCTTCCCGCCAGGTCGCGGTAGACGTCGCTCCAGGGCTGGACGCCTACGGTGATCCGGTCCTGGTCCGCAGCCTGCTCCAGAACCTGCTCGACAATGCGTGGAAGTTCACCCGTGGCCGCGACGATGCGCGGATCGAGGTCGGCGCGGGCGAACCCCGGCGGGACGGCGCGCGCGAATTCTTCGTGCGCGACAACGGTGCGGGATTCCCGGCCGAATACGCGGACAAGCTGTTCCGCCCGTTCCAGCGCCTGCACAGCCAGGACAGCTTCGCCGGCCATGGCGTCGGGCTGGCGTCGGCGAAGCGGATCGTCGATCGCCACGGCGGCGAACTGCGGGCCGAGGGACGAGAGGGCGCGGGAGCGACGTTCTGGTTCACGCTCCCCGGTTCGATGTCGGAGCGTTGAGTTGCCGGCGGGCTCAGGCGTCGCGGTTGTGGTGGCGCAGCACCCGCTGCTTCTCGCGGTTCCAGTCGCGCTCGCGCTCGGCGTCGCGCTTGTCGTGCGACTGCTTGCCACGCGCCAGCGCCAGCTCGGCCTTGATCTTGTTGCCCTTCCAGTACAGCGCGGTCGGGACCAGCGTGTAGCCCTCGCGCTCGACCTTGCCGACCAGCTGGTCGATCTCCTGGCGGTGCAGCAGCAGCTTGCGGGTCCGGCGCTCGTCGGCCACCACGTGGGTGGACGCCTGGATCAACGGCGTGATCTGCGCACCGAACAGGAACAACTCGCCACCGCGCACGACCGCGTAGCTTTCGCCGATGTTCGCGCGGCCCGCCCGGATCGACTTCAGTTCCCAGCCCTGCAACGCCAGCCCGGCCTCGAAACGCTGCTCGAGGTGGTACTCATGGCGCGCGCGCTTGTTCAGCGCGATGGTCCCGCCAGCCCCCTTGCCGGCCTTGCCGCTCTTGCCCGGGGCAGTTCCCTTATCCTTGGCCGGATTCTTTCCCATCCGCCCATTCTCGCCGATGCAACCGGCCGGCGATACAGAACCGATGCCCGAGATCCGCCGTTCCGCCCTTGTCGGCCACGCCGCCGCACGCATGTTCGCGCTGGTGAACGACGTGCCGGCCTATCCGCGCCGCTTCGGCTGGTGCGAGGCCGCACAGGTGCTGGAGCAATCGCAGGACCGGATGGTCGCCCGGCTGGAATTGCGGATGGGGTCGCTGCGGACCTGGTTCACGACGGAGAACACCCTGGTCCCGCCACACCACATCGACATGCGCCTGGTCGATGGTCCGTTCCGTTCGCTCAGCGGCCGATGGGAGTTCCATGCGCTGGACGAATCCGCGTGCAAGGTCACGCTGGTGCTGGCATTCGAGCCGGCTTCGCGGCTGCTCGCGCCGGCGATGGCACTGGGCTTCCAGGCGCTGGCCGACCGGATGGTCGATGACTTCGTGAAGGTCGCCGATCGCGATGCGGAGGCGGGGATGCCGGTCGCGGATGGCTGAGGCGCCCCCCGGGATCCTGGTCGACGTGGTGATGGCGTGGCCGCGCAGGCACGTGCACCGGACCGTCTTCCTGCCCGAGGGCGCCACCGTCGGTGAGGCGGTCACCCGCGCCGGTTTCGACGAGGCGACGATGGCATCCGTCGCCGCATTGGCAATCCACGGGGAGCGCGTCGCGCCGGATGCGCGGTTGCGGGACGGGGATCGGCTCGAACTCCTGCGACCCTTGCAGGCCGACCCCAAGGATGCGAGGCGGTTACGCGCGCAGCGCCAGCGTCGACCCTGATACGCCGCCGGAATCAGCCATGCGCCGCGACGTGCGGGCCAGCACGGCGCTCAGCGGTCGTCCTTGTCGCGGGCGAGGTTGGGACCGAACTGGCGACGCGCCGAATCGGCGAGCGCCTCGTCCTGTTCCGGGAAATGCTCCCCGTCCCAGCGCACCAGCTGGTCGGCTTCGAACCACAGCGTGAAGTTGCGGACCTCGACCGTGCCGCGACGGTTGGTGCGCTGCGTGGCGACGTAGTCCCAGCGATCGTGGTGGAACGGATCGGAGATCGACGGCGTGCCGAGCAGGGCCTGGACCTGTTGCCTGGTCATGCCGACCTGCAGCTGCTCGACCGCCGAGGGCTCCAGCAGGTTCCCCTGGTAGATCGGCTGCCTGTAGAGCACGCCGCACCCGGTGCAGATCAGGACGGCGAGGAGCATGGCGACGAGGGGCTGGTGCAGGTTGCGCATCGGGTTCGCATCGGCGGGAAACGACCCCGATGATACACTGGCGTCGGTCCCCGGCCGGTCGTCCGGCGCGTTCATCCGGACAGGAGCGGAGATGGAATCCCAGGACCTGCGCAAGGCCGGACTGAAGGTCACCCACCCGCGGATGCGCATCCTCGAATTGCTCGAGCGCACCCGCCCGCGGCACATGACCGCGGAGGACATCTATCGCCAGCTCCTCGACCAGGGCGACGAGATCGGCCTGGCGACGGTGTACCGCGTCCTGACCCAGTTCGAAGCCGCCGGCCTGGTGCTCAAGCACAACTTCGAGGGGGGCCATGCCGTCTACGAACTCGACCGCGGCGAGCACCACGACCACATGGTCGACATCGAGACCGGCAAGGTGATCGAGTTCTCCAGCGAGGAAATCGAACAGCTCCAGGCGGAGATTGCCGCGCGCCACGGCTACGAGATCGAGGAGCACTCCCTGGTGCTCTACGTGCGCAAGCGGCGCGGCTAGCCCGCTTCGACCCGGCCCGCTTCGACCTGGGCCGCATCCGCCAGCAGACGGCGCGCCGCCGCGCGTGCCTCGCTACCCACCTCGACGCCACCGAGCATGCGCGCCAGCTCCTCTTCGCGCGCATCGTCCCCGAGGCGTTCCACCGCACTGCGGGACGCATCACCGGGATGGCCGGCGCCCGGCACGTGCTTGCTCACCCGGTAATGCGCGTGCCCCTGGGCGGCGACTTGCGGCAGGTGCGTCACGCAGAGCACCTGGCAGTTTCCGCCGAGCGCGCGCAGCTTGCGACCCACGATGTCGGCGACCGCGCCGCCGATGCCCGAGTCCACTTCGTCGAAGACCATCGTTGGCACCGCATCCATGCCGAGCGCGGCGACCTCGATCGCCAGCGAGATGCGGGAAAGTTCGCCACCCGACGCGACCTTCCGCAGCGGACGCGGTGGCTGCCCCGGGTTGGCGGAGACGAGGAATTCGACGCGCTCGGCCCCCTGTGGATCGGGACGATCGCCGGCAACCGCCTCGATGGCCACTTCGAACTGCCCGCCGCCCATGCCGAGCTCGCAGAGCAGCGCCGTGGTGGCGGCGCCCAGCGCCTGCGCGGCGCGCACCCGCGAGCGGCCCAGCACGTCGGCAGCGGAGCGCCAGGCCGCGGCCGCCTCCGCCACCTCCGACTCCAGTCGTCGCAGGCGCTCGCCGGCACCCGCGAGCGATTCGAGTTCCGCGGCCAGGGCGTCCCGCACCGCATGCAATTCGCCCGGCTGCACGCGATGCTTCCGGCCCAGCTCGTGCAGCCGTCCCATGCGTTGTTCCGACGCCTCGAGCGACGCCGGATCCAGGTCGAGGTCGCTCCGGATCCGTTCCAGCGCCAGCAGCGCCTCGTCGAGCTGGATCGCCGCGGCATCGAGCATGGCGTCGACTTCTCCCAGTCGCGGCTCGTGCTCGGTCACGCGGGCCAACAGCTCCCGGACCTGGCGCAACGTCCGCGCCAGCGGAGGCGCCCCGTCATCGACGCCATCGCCACCGAGCCGCCCCACGGCGCCGTCGCATGCCGCCACCAGGTCGGCGGCGTGGGCCTGGCGCCGGTGGTCGGCGAACGTCCGCTCGACGTCGGTCGGCGCCAGCGATTCGGACGAGAGCTCCTCGAGCTGGTGGCGCAACCAGGCGCTGCGCTCGGCGGAATCCCCACGGGCGGACAGCGCGTCGCGTTCACGCAGCAGGGCGCCCCAGCGCCGCGACGCACCGGCCACTTCACCACGTGCATCGGCATTGCCCGCGAAGGCATCCAGCAGGTCGAGCTGGCTGGCGCGGGACAGCAGTGCCTGGTGCTCGTGCTGGCCATGGATCTCCACCAGCAGCGCGGCCAGTTCGGCCAGCTGCGCCAGCGTGGCCGGCCGCCCATTGATCCAGGCGCGCGAGCCGCCATCCGCGCGGAGCGTCCGGCGCAACTGGCATTGTCCGTCGTCGTCGAGTTCCTGCACCCCCAGCCAGGAGGCCGCCGCGGGGGCATCGGCAAGATCGAAGACCGCCGAGAGTTCCGCGCGGTCCGCGCCGTGGCGGACCATGCCGCTGTCGGCGCGCGCACCGGACAGGAACCCCAGCGCGTCCACCAGCAGCGACTTGCCGGCACCGGTTTCGCCGGAAATGACCGTCAGTCCCCCGCCGAAATCGAGTTCGGCGAAGGTCACGACGGCGAAATCGCGGATGGCGAGCTGGACCAGCATGGAACGCGGATTCTGCCTTGCCGCGCACGAACCCGATAGCGCCGTGGGCCCGAAATGCCGCCCGCGCTTGCGTGCGGCTTCCGCCCGGGCGTATATCGGACGGGGTGACGCCACGCCCCGTCGAACCCGCGCTCGACCCCCGTGCCAGGCAACTGCTGCGCACGCTCATCGGCCGTTACATCCGTGACGGGGTCCCCGTCGGCTCGCAGACGCTCGCCCGCCATTCGGGCCTCGACGTCAGCCCGGCGACGATCCGCAACATCCTCGCGGACCTGGAGGAGGTGGGCCTGCTCGCGTCGCCGCATACCTCCGCCGGCCGGATCCCCACGTCGCAGGGCTACCGGGTGTTCGTGGACTCGCTGCTCCAGCTCAAGCCGTTGCCGGAAGGCGACGTGGCGCGCCTGCGGGGCGAACTGCCGGCCGGGAGCGGCACCCAGAGGCTGCTGGGCAATGCATCGGAACTGCTGTCGGCGATGAGCCACTTCGTCGGCGTGGTCAGCGTGCCGCGGCGCGAGTCGTTCGCCTTCCGCCATATCGACTTCGTTCCGGTCGGCGCACAGCGCGTCCTCGCGATCCTCGTGTTCGCCGACAACGACGTCCAGAACCGCATCATCCACACCCGGCGGCCGTACGACGCGGGTGAACTCGAGCGCGTCGCCAACTACCTGAACCACCACTTCGCCGGGCGCCCGCTGGCGGAGATCCGCACGACGCTGCTGCACGAACTCCAGGCCGCGCGCGACGAGATGCAGACCCTGCTGGCGCATACCGTGGACCTGGCAGGGGAGGCGCTGCGGCCGGACGCGGGCGAGGACATGCTGCTCGCCGGCCAGACGCGGCTGATGGGCGTGCAGGACCTCTCGGACCTGGACCGCCTGCGCGACCTGTTCGAGGCCTTCGCCCGCAAGCGCGAGATCCTGCAGCTCCTCGAGCGCACGATCGAGGCCCAGGGAGTGCGGATCTTCATCGGCGAGGAAACCGGGCTCGCCCCGCTGGAATCCGTGTCGCTCGTCACCGCGCCGTATGCCAACGCCGGCGGGCAGCTGCTCGGCGTCGTCGGGGTGATCGGTCCGACCCGCATGGCCTACGACCGGGTGATCCCGGTCGTGCAGGCGGCCGCCGACGTCCTTGGCAGCGCCCTCGACGACCCGGCCTGAACGCGCGGGAGCGCAGCGCCTGCGACCCGCGGGCTTGAAAGACCCGCCAGCGTCCCAATACCACCCGGTCTGGGCGGCGCCAGGCCGCGGATGGAACCTGCAAGCGATGACGACAGATCCCCGGCGCGAGGACGAAGCGCCCGAAAACCCGACCGATGGCCACGTCGATTCCCGCTCCGATGCCCGCGGCGAGGAGCGCCAGGCGGTCGACGTGGAGTTCCTGAAGGCCGAACTCGAGCAACTGCGCGCGGAGATGCTGCGCGACCGCGCGGACCTGGAGAACCAGCGCAAGCGGATGGCCCGGGAACTGGAGTCCGCGCGCCGGTTCGCGAACGAACGGCTGCTGGCGGACCTGCTGCCGCTGTTCGACAGCATGGAAGCCGGGCTGGCCGCCGCCGCGCCGGCCGACCCGCTGCGCGCCGGCCTGGAGCTGACCCTGCGCCAGCTGCACCGGATCGCCGAGGCGAATGGCCTCGCCGAAGTCGCGCCGGCACCGGGCGATGGGTTCGATCCCGAGCGCCACCAGGCCATGAGCGTGGCCGATGCACCCGGGATCGCGCCCGGGAGCGTCGCGCAGCTGTTCCAGAAGGGTTACCTGCTGAACGAACGCCTGCTGCGCCCCGCGCTCGTCGTCGTGGCGCGCCAGGACTGACGCCACGCGCCCGCGGCCGCGCTTGAACAGGCCGGCGGACGACCCCAGATCACGACCATCGGCGGCAAGGCCGCCCCACCACATCAGAGATCCGAAGGGAGCAACACCATGGCCAAGATCATCGGCATCGACCTGGGCACGACGAATTCGTGCGTGGCGATCATGGAGGGCGGCAAGGCCCGCGTCATCGAGAACAGCGAGGGCGACCGCACCACGCCCTCCGTCGTCGCCTACAGCAAGGACGGGGAAGTGCTGGTGGGGGCCTCCGCGAAGCGGCAGGCCGTCACCAACCCCCACAACACCTTCTTCGCGGTCAAGCGCCTGATCGGCCGCAAGTTCACCGATGCCGAGGTCCAGAAGGACATCGGCCTGGTGCCATACAAGATCGAGGCGCACGACAACGGCGACGCCTGGGTCGCGACCAGCGACGGCAAGTCGCTGTCGCCGCAGGAAGTCTCCGCGCGCATCCTCGAGAAGATGAAGAAGACCGCGGAGGCCTACCTCGGCGAGACCGTCACCGAGGCGGTCATCACCGTGCCCGCCTACTTCAACGACGCCCAGCGCCAGGCCACCAAGGACGCCGGCAAGATCGCCGGCCTCGA
>CAMPJU010000015.1 GCA_946886995.1 uncultured Lysobacteraceae bacterium | reverse complement strand
GATGTTCATGATGCCGATGCCGCCGACCAGCAGCGAGATGCCGACGATGCCGCCCACCACCGCGGTCGCCATCGCCATCACCTTGTCGAACTCCTCCAGGAACGCCTCCGCGGCGGTGACGGTGAAGTCGTCCTCATCGCCCGGCTCCAGGTCCCGCGACACGCGGATCGCGCGCCGCACCCGCTCCTGCACCGCATCGACCTCGTCCAGGTCGTCCGCGGTGAACGAGACCACGATGTTCGGACGCGTGCTGTTGCCCATCAGCGACCGACCCACGCCGAACGGGATCAGCGCGTAGTTGTCCTGGCTGAAGCCGAAGATCTCGCCCTGCTCCTCCATGACGCCGACGACCTTGAACCACTCGGCGCCGACCTGGAAATATTCACCGACCGGGTTCTCGGGCATCTCCAGGTCGTCGCGCAACTCGGTGCCGATCACGGCCACCCGGCGCCCGCCCCGGTCGTCGCTCGGGACGAGGAAGCGGCCGTGCTCCGTGTAGGCCCCGCGCACGGCCTGGTACTCGGCCGTCGTCGCCAGGATCTGCGGCATCGCGCTGTGCCCCTGGTAGGTCGCGCCCGCGGCCTGGACGTGCAGCATCGGTGCGACCTGGCCAACGCCATCGACGCGGTAGCGCAGGACATCGACGTCCTCGAAGGTGATCTGGTTGAGCCGCCCGGTGCGGAAGTTCTCGGTGTCGTTGCGGGGCTCCAGGGTCATGGTGCTGCTGCCCAGGTCCTCGAACTGCGACTTGATCGATGCCGACAGGCCCTGCACCAGCGACACCACGGCGATCACCGAGGCGGTGCCGATCAGGATGCCCAGCGTGGTGAGGAAGCTGCGCATGCGGTGCGCGTTCAAGCTGGTGAGGGCGGCGCGGAATGCCTCCAGGAGCATGTTCATCGCGCGCCCCCGATCGCGGTGTCTTCCACCGATGTGTCCTCGACGATCCGGCCGTCACTGACGCGGATGGTGCGCTTGCAGTGCGCGGCGATGTCCGGTTCGTGGGTCACCACGACGACCGTCTGGCCTTGTGCATGCAGCTCGTCGAACAGCGCCATGATCTCCGCCGAGGTCTTCGAATCCAGGTTGCCGGTCGGTTCGTCGGCCAGCAGGATCGACGGCTCGCCGACCAGCGCGCGCGCCACCGCCACGCGCTGCCGCTGGCCACCCGACAGCTGGTTGGGGCGGTGGCCCATCCGGTCGGCCAGGCCCACCCGGGCGAGCGCCCGCGTCGCTCGCGCCTGGCGCTCGGCGCGCGGCATGCCGCGGTACACCAGCGGCTGCATCACGTTCTGCAGCACCGACAGTCGCGGCAGCAGGTGGAAGCTCTGGAAGATGAAACCGATCTCGCGGTTGCGCACCCGTGCCAGTTCCGTGTCGTCCATGTCGGAGGTGTCGCGCCCGTTGAGGACGTAGCGTCCCTCGCTGGGCGTGTCCAGGCAGCCCAGCAGGTTCATCAGCGTCGACTTGCCCGAGCCGGAAGGCCCGATCAGCGCGACGTATTCGTTGCGGCCGATGCGCAGGTCGACGCCCTGCAGCGCCATGAAGGGTTCCTCGCCCATCATGTAGCGCTTGCCGACATTGGACAGTTCGATCACGAGAACGAAACCTCGTCCTCTTCCTCTTCCTCTTCCTCATCCTTGTCTTCGTCTTCGTCTTTGCCCGCCTTCGCCTCGACGACGGCATCGCCTTCCTGCAGGTCCCGCAGCGTCCGCGCCGGCCCGACGATCACCCGGTCGCCGACCTTCAGTCCCGACGTGATCTCCTCCCAGCGGTCGTCGGACAGCCCGGTCTCGACTTCGACCTTGCGCGCCTTGCCGTCGCGCTCCACCCAGACGTGGCGGGTCACCGCCTCGTCCTCGCCGACTTCGGCGATCACTGCCTCGACCGGCACCGCGAGCCGCTTTTCCCCGTCGCCGAGGAAGATGTCCGCGCGCGCGCTCATGCCGGAGCGCAACTCGACGCCGTCCGGCACCTCGATGTCGACGGTGACCTGGTAGGCACGGCTCTGCCCGGAGATCGTCGGCGCAAGCGCGACTTTCGCGACCACGCCCTCCAGCGCCAGGTCCGGGTATGCGGCCGCGTGCACCTCCACCGCATCGCCGATGCCGACCTTGGCGATGTCGCCTTCGTCGATCTGCAGTTCGGCCTGGATCGCCGTGGTGTTGGCGATGGTCATCAGCTTCGCGCCGGCCAGCGACGACGTGGACGGGATCGCGGTCTCGCCGACCTTGATCGTCAGCGCCACCACCTGTCCCGCAATGGGTGACCTCACTTCGGTCTTGTCCAGTTGCTCGCGCGCCTCGCCCAGCACGGCATCGGCCCGCCGCAGCGCCTCCTCGCTCGAGCGCAGCTCGACCTGCGCGATGCGCAACTGGTTGCGCGTCTCGTCGAACGCGTCCTGCCCGATCATCTGCTGTTCCACCAGCTGCCGGGCGCGCTCGAACTGCTTCTCGCGCAGCGCGAGCGTCACCCGCTGGCGCTGGATGCTGATGAGCGCCTGGCGGCGGGTGGCCTGCTCGCGTTCGATCGCGTTGCGGTAGCTCTCCGGGTCCAGCTTCAGCAGCAGCTGTCCCTCCTCCACCCGGTCGCCTTCCTCGACGGCGATCATGGTCACCTTGGCCACCAGCTCGGCGGTCAGGTCGACTTCGTTGCGATACGCCAGGACGCCGGACGCGAGCACGGTCGGCCGGACCGCCTCCAGGGTCGCGGGCGCGATGTCGACCTCGATGCCGTCGTCGCCGGAGGCGTGCTTGACCAGGAACGGCACCACCAGCACCGCGACCACCAGTCCGGCGGCCAGCCACTTGCGCTCGATCTTCAACTTCATGCAAACAACGCCATGATGCCGAACACCACCGCGCTAGGCAGGATGGCGACGATCGCCGCCTCCACCCAGCCAGCGCGCGTCCACGTGCGCCAGCCCAGCGCCAGCAGGAACCACGTCCAGAACGTGAGCAGGCTGAAGCCCTTGGCCAGCCCGCTCCACTCGTGGTCGAGCGGCAGTTCGACCAGCAGCGGGTCCACGTGCGCCAGCATCAGCGACTCGAGCGGCGTCTGCGGCGTCATCGTCAGCACGCCGACCAGCGCGATGATGGTGCCGAGCAGCATCGGCATGCTCGACCAGCTGGCCAGGCTCATGCCGTGGCGAAACGACAGCGCCGCGCCGGCGACCTTCCCGGCCAGCATGAAATACAGCGCGAACAGCGCGGTGAACACCAGGGTGCCGATCAGCGCCGAGGCCGCGCCGAAGTAGCCCATCGTGCTCGCCCCGGGCAGCGCCTCGCGCATCTGCTCGCGCTCCGCGGCGCTCATGTCCGCGCCGGCGGCGAGCACGGTGCGATCGACCACCCACTCCGGATCGACCTTCATGTAGTACGCCAGGATCAGCACGGCCGACGACACGGCCAGCAGGAGCAGCGGCAGCCAGAACGTCGGCTTGGCCTTGAGGTCGGGATAGACCTTCGAGGGCTGCAGGTAGATATCGACGAGGTGGCTCATGGGACGTCTCCGGGTGGCGGGCGGGCATCGACCGCGTCACGGCAGGGCATTGCCGCCGCGTTCCGGCGGTGCCCCTGGCCCATTCGCGATTTCCCCGTCGCCAATCCTACTGGCCGCCCCCGGGCCCCGCACCTGTCGATGGTCACCGAGCCCCCGGCTACACCTTTGCGGCCTTCCAGCCGCCGCGGGAGAACAGCCACAGCGTGAACAGCCCCACCGACGTCTCCGAAACGAACACGCCCCAGAACACGCCGGTCTCCATCAGCCCCAGGCGCAGCGCCAGGAACCAGCACAGCGGGATCTGGATCAGCCAGAAGAACACCAGGTTGATCCAGGTCGGTGTCGCGGTGTCGCCGGCACCGTTGAAGGCCTGCACCGCGACCATCCACCAGCCGTAGACGAAGAACGAATACGACAGGATGCGCAGCCACTCGCCGCCGATGGCGACCACCGCGGGATCGGCGCTGAAGAACCCGACCAGTTCGGTGGGGAAGAAGAAGAACAGCAGCGACACGCCCACCAGGTACGCCATGTTGTACCAGCCGATGTGCCACACCGAGGCCTCGGCGCGACCCGGCTCGCCGGCGCCGAGGTTCTGCCCGACCAGCGTCGCCGCCGCATTCGACATGCCCCAGGCCGGCATGATCATGAACATCATGATGCGGATCGCGATGGTGGCCGCCGCGACCGCCTCGGCACCGATGCTCGCCAGGATCCGCACCAGGAAGATCCACGAGGTCATCGCCACGATCATCTGGCCGATGCCGCCCAGCGACGTGCGCACGATGTTGAACAGCACCGGGCCGTCCCAGCGGAGTTGCGAGCGCAGCACGCGGATGTGCTCGCCGCCGCGGAACAGGATCCACAGCTGCATCGCCACGCCGGTGCCGCGGCCGATCACGGTCGCGAGACCTGCGCCTTCCACCCCCATCGCCGGGATGGGTCCCCAGCCGAAGATCAGGATCGGGTCGAGGACGAGGTTCAGGCCATTCGCTACCCACAGCACGCGCATCGCGATGGCCGCGTCGCCCGCGCCGCGGTAGATCGCGTTGATCACGAACAGCAGCATCACCACCACGTTGCCGCCCAGCGCCCAGCGCATGTACGGCACGCCGTGCGCCAGCGTCGCCGCGTCCGCACCCATCAGCGTGAGCAGCTCCGGCGCGAACAGCACGCCCGCGATCGAGAACGGCAGCGAGCCCAGGATGCCGAGCGCGATCGCCTGCACGGCCGCACCGCCGGCGGCCTCCCGCTGCCCCTCGCCGATGCGCCTGGCGACCACCGCGGTCACCGCCATCGCCAGGCCCATCGCCACCGAGTACAGCAGGAACATCAGGCTTTCGGTCAGGCCGACCGCGGCGACCGCCTCGGGCCCGAGCTTGCCGACGAAGAAAATGTCCGCGACCGCGAACAGCGACTCGAGCACCAGTTCGAGCACCATCGGCACCGCGAGCAGGAACACCGCCCGACGCATCGGGACCTTCGTGTAGTCGGCGCCGGTGCCGCGGATCGCGTCCCGGACCTCGGTCAGGAGAGAGGCCATGGGGCGCGACGATATACTGCCGCGGCCTCCCCGAGGACTTTTCGATGAAGCCCTGGATCTCAGTCGCGTCAGTGGCGTTGCTGTCGGCCAGCGCCTTCGCCCGGGCGGCCGAACCGATCATCGATGTCCACCGGCATGCCACCTGGCCCGGCAGCGACGACGCGGAGTACCGCGAACGCACCTTGGAGGAAATGGACCGGAACTCCGTCGTCCTGGCCCTGTTGTCGTTGACCGAGTACAGCGACGTGGCCGACTGGGCCGACGCGGCGCCGGGCCGGTTCCTGGCCGGGCCGATGATCCCCTGCCCCCGCAACCTGGCGGAACCCCGCTATCGCTGCTTCGCCGTGGACGAAGGCTGGGTGGACCACGCATGGCTCCGCGAGCAGGTCGAACGGGGCAAGGTTGCCGTGATCCACGAGATCACCATCAGCTATGCCGGGCTGTCGCCCGCGAATCCACGGCTGGCGCCCTATTGGCAACTCGCAGCGGAGTTCGACCTGCCGGTGGGGATCCACACACAGCGCGGCCCCGGCCCCGGCGCGCCGCACTCCCCGCGCCAGGACCCGGCCTGCTGCCCGGACTACGACCCGGCCATGGGCAATCCCGACCTGATGCGGGCAGTGCTGGACGAGCATCCCGGCTTGCGCGTCTGGATCCAGCACGTCGGGGCCGGCCGCGGCGACCAACCGCCCTTCCGGGAGGAAACGCTCGCATTGTTGCGCGACTACCCGAACGTCTACGTGGACCTGGCGATCACCAACGGCGCGATGCCCGGCGAGCAGTACGAAGCGACATTGCGCGAACTCATCGACGCCGGGTTCGGAGACCGGATCATGTTCGGCAGCGACAACCTGCCGATCGCGCCGATCCTGCATCGGCTGCACGGGATCGAATGGCTGACCGAGGCGCAGCGCCGCGCGATCCTGTACGACAACGCGGCGCGCTTCCTGCGGCTGGACGAGGAGACGATCGCACGGCACCACGGGCGCTAGGCGCGCTTCTCACCCGAACGCGTCGCCGACCACCCCGGAAGCGGGTTCGGAAAAGTGCTCCTGCAGGTACTTCTCGCCCTCGTCGCAGAACAGCGTCACCACCGTGCGCAACTCCGGGTGCTGCTCGCGGACCCGCCGTGCAGCGACGAGGTGCGCGCCGGAGCTGGGGCCGCACAGCAGTCCGTGTTCCCGTGCGAGCCGGCGCATCTCGGCGACCGCGTCGCTGCTGTCGACCGACAGCGTGTCGTCCACCAGCGCCGCGTTGCGCGCGAAGATCCCGGGCACGAAGCCGTCGGAGATGCCCTCGATCTCGTGCTCGCTGATCTCGCCGCACAGGATGGTCTGCGACTCGGAGGGCTCCATCGCGAACAGGCGCACCGCCGGATTCGCGGCGCGGACCGCCTGCCCCACCCCGATCAGGGTGCCGCCGGTGCCCACGCCCATCACCAGCGCGTCGGGCAGGCGGCCCTGCAGCTGCGCCAGGATCTCCGGACCGAGGAGTTCGCGGTTCTCCTCGATGTTGTATTCGGATTCGAACTGGGCGGGCGCGAAGAAGCCGGGCCGTTCGCCCAGGCGCTTCGCCTCTTCCAGCGCCGCGTTGACGTGGAAGTGCCCGACGAACCGGACCTCCGCGCCGTACGCACGCGAGATCGCCACGCGCTCGTTCGACAGGCCTTCCGGCATCACCACCACCATCCGGTAGCCCTTGACCGCCGCGACCATCGACAGCGCATTGCCGGTGTTGCCGCTGGTGGCCTCGACGATGGTGTCGCCGGGCTTGAGCAACCCGGCCGCCTCGGCCTTCTCGACCATGTACCAGGCGATGCGCGCCTTGATCGACCCCGAGGGGTTCATGAACTCGAGCTTGGCGAAGACCCCGTCGATCTCCAGCAGCGGCGTGTCGCCGATGGCATCGAGGATCGACCTGGACACGCCGGGATAGCGCACGGCGTCAGTCGTGGTCCGGCCCGAGCGTCCAGCCCGGCGGGTCGCTCGCCGGGAAGCTCTGCTCGCTCTCGAAGTCGACCAGCGCTTCCTGCTCGATGCGCTCCTGCTCCTGCTCGACTGTCGGCTTCGGGTCGGGTTTCCCGGGCTTTCCGGCCACTGCTGCGCTCCCCGCGGGTGTCGGCTTCCCTTTTACGCCCCCGGCCGTTAAATAGGGGCGAGCGCCCCATCGGAGTGCCTGACCATGGCCAGCAACACCGTCCGCCTCCACCGCGTCCTGAAGGCCCCGCCCGAGCGCATCTACCGCGCCTTCCTGGACCCCGACGCCATCCCCAAGTGGCTGCCGCCCCACGGATTCACCTGCAAGGTCCACCACCTCGACGCCAAGGTCGGCGGCACCTACCGCATGTCGTTCACCAACTTCTCCACGGGCAACGGCCACGCCTTCGGCGGCACCTACCTGGAGCTGGTGCCCAACGAGCGCATCCGCAACGACGACCGGTTCGAGGATCCCAACCTGCCCGGGACCATGGTCACCACCGTGACGCTGAAGCCGGTCTCCGTCGGCACCGACGTGCAGATCGTGCAGGAAGGCATCCCGGACGCGATCCCGGTCGAGGGCTGCTACCTGGGCTGGCAGGAATCGCTGGTGCTGCTCGCGCAGCTGGTGGAACCGGAGATCCCGGACGAATAGTCACCGTCAGGCGGTGGCGAGTCCCGCCACGACCCGGCCCACGTCGGCGAGCACGGCGTCGCGCTGGGCCTGCGTGGTGTCTTCGGCCTCCGCGTAATAGGCCGCGACCAGCAACGGCGCGCGGCCGGGCGGCCACGCGATGCCGACGTCGTTGTGGGAGGCGTGCCCGCCCGAGCCGGTCTTCTCGCCCACGCGCCAGGTGTCCGGCAGGCCGGCACGCAAACGCGCGTCGCCCGTCTGGTTGCCGACCAGCCAGCCAACCAGCAAGTCGCGCGAGGCAGGCTGCAGCACGTCGCCGAGCAGCACGGCCTGCAGGTCGCGCAGCATCGCCGCGGGCGTGGTGGTGTCGCGCGGGTCGCCGGGAGTGGCCGAATTGAGCGCCGTCTCGATCCGGTCCAGGCGCGTCCATTCGTCGCCGATGGAGCGCAGGAAGGCGGTGAACCCTTCAGGGCCGCCGCTATTGGCCAGCAGCAGGTTGGCGGCGGCGTTGTCGCTGCGCGTGACTGCCGCCTCGGCCAGTTCGGCAACGGTCATGCCCGGTCCGCCGATGCGGTGCTCCGTGACCGGCGAGTGGGAGACGATGTCGGATTCAGCGACCAGGATGCGGCGGTCCAGCGTTTCCTCGCCGCGGTCGACCCGCGCGAGTACCTGCGCGGCGAGCAGCCACTTGAAGGTGCTGCACATCGCGAAGCGTTCCTCGCCGCGATGGTTGATGCGGCGGCCACCGGCGGTGTCGAGGATCGCGACGCCCAGGCGGCCACCGTGCCGCCGTTCGAGCGCGACGAGCCGGTCGAGCGGTCCGGCGGCATCGACCACCGCGGCGCGCAGCGCGCCCCCGGCGGACAACACGACCGGCGTGGCCAGCATCGCGCCCAGCACGCCCCGGCGCTTCCTGTCGATGTTCATTCCGTGCCCTCGTGTCCAGTCCCTGCGATCATGCCGCATGCCCGACGCCCCGACATTCCAGACCCTGCCCCTCTCGCCGACCCTGCAGCCCGGCCTGGAGGCACTCGGGTACACGGAGATGACACCCATCCAGGCCCAGGCGCTGCCCGCGATCCTGGCCGGCCGCGACGTGATCGCGCAGGCGCCCACCGGCAGCGGCAAGACCGCCGCCTTCGGGCTGGGCGTGCTGCAGGCGATCGATCCCGAGGCGGTCCGCACCCAGGCGCTGGTGCTCTGCCCCACCCGCGAACTCGCCGACCAGGTCGGCAAGCAGCTGCGCAAGCTCGCCACCGGCATCGCCAACCTGAAGCTCTCGATCCTGTGCGGCGGCATCCCGCTGGGGCCGCAGCTCGCCTCGCTCGAACACGCGCCGCACGTCGTCGTCGGCACCCCGGGCCGGATCCAGGAGCTGGTGGCCAAGGGCGCGTTGAAACTCGCCGGCGTCCGCACGCTGGTGCTCGACGAGGCCGACCGCATGCTGGACATGGGCTTCGAGGACCAGATCCGCGACATCGTCCGCAAGCTGCCGAAGGACCGGCAGGCCCTGCTGTTCTCCGCGACGTTCCCGGAAGCGATCCGCACGCTCGGCAACGCCATGCTGCGCGACGCCATCGAGGTGAGCGTCGGCGACGGCCACGAGCCCGCGGGCATCGTGCAACTGTTCTTCGAAGTCGACCCCGCCCGCCGGGCCCCGGCGCTCGCCTCGCTGCTGGTGCGCTTCCAGCCCGAGTCGGCCGTGGTGTTCTGCAACACCCGCCGCGACGTCGACGAGCTGGTGGGTTCGCTGGACCACTACGGCTTCCAGGCGCTGGCACTGCATGGCGACATGGAGCAGCGCGACCGCGACGAGGTGCTGGTGCGGTTCGCCAACCGCAGCTGCAACGTGCTGGTCGCCAGCGACGTGGCCGCGCGCGGCATCGACGTCGAGGACATCGGCGCGGTGGTCAATTACGAACTGCCGACGGACGCGGACGCCTACCTGCACCGCATCGGGCGCACCGGGCGCGCGGGACGCAACGGGCTGGCGCTGAGCCTGTGTGCGCCGAAGGAGATGCCCCGCGCCCGGCTGGTCGAGGAGCGACAGGGCGAACCGCTGCAGTGGGACAAGGTGATCCCGCTGACCGGCAAGCCGCGCTCGGTGCCGCAGGCGACCATGGCCACGTTGCGCATCGATGCCGGCCGCACCGACAAGCTGCGCCCGGGCGACATCGTGGGTGCGCTCACCGGCGATGCGGGGCTGCACAAGGACGCGATCGGCAAGATCGACGTCTACGCCACCCGCAGCTACGTGGCGATCGCCCGCGGCCAGGCGGACAAGGCGCTGTCGCGGCTGCGCGCCGGCAAGATCAAGGGGCGCAGGTTCCGGGTGAACGCGCTATAGCCAACGGACATGACGGGGGAACAACGCACATGCGAACGGGTATGACGCTTTCGATCCTGGTGGGCATCCTCGCTGCCGTCCCGGTGGCCGCGCAGGACGCGCCGTTCGCACAAGGCCGCGTCGTCGACGCACCCGGCACGGTCCTGTCGCCCCGCGACCGCGTCGAGCCCGAGAACCGGATCCTGCGCGAGCGCCTCG
The DNA here is from genome assembly GCA_946886995.1 of uncultured Lysobacteraceae bacterium. The sequence continues at coordinate 2,881 of CAMPJU010000015.1, read as the reverse complement.
ACACCCTGCTGCCCCGCCTGATGCGCGAGGCCGACCTGGACATGTGGCTGGTGATCGCGCGCGAATACGCCGAGGACCCGGTGTACTTCACCCTGGTCCCGCAGCCCAGCCACGCCGCGCGGCGCACCACCATGCTGGTGTTCCATCGCCAGCCGGACGGCAGCGTCCGACGCGCTTCGATCAACCGCTATCCGTTCGGCGACCCGTACGAGGCGGCCTGGTCCGGCGGCGACGAGGAGGCGCAATGGAACGCGCTGGCGGACTTCATCGCCGAAGCCGACCCGCGGCGCATCGGCATCAACGTGTCCGCCCAGTGGCCCGTGGCGGACGGCCTGACCCACGGATTGCACGAGCAACTGATCGCGGCACTTCCGGCCGAGTACGCCGAGCGCCTGGTCCCCGCCGAGGACCTCGTCGTGCGCTGGCTGGAAACACGCACTGCATCCGAGCGTGAGATCTACCCCGGCATCGTCGCCCTCGCCCGCGGCGTCATCGGCGAAGCCTTCTCCAACCGCGTCGTCACCCCCGGCAGGACCACGACCGACGATGTCGCCTGGTACATCCGCGAGCGCTTCGAAGGCCTGGGCCTGCCGGTGTGGTTCATGCCCGACGTCAACCTGCAGCGTGCCGGAGGCGACTGCACGGCCGAGTCACCGTTCTGCGGCCAGCAAGGCGTGATCCAGCGCGGCGACGTGCTGCATACAGACGTCGGCATCTGCTACCTCAAGCTGTGCACCGACACGCAGGAAATGGGCTACGTGCTTCGCGAAGGCGAGGACGCCGTCCCGGCCGGCCTGCGCGACGCACTCGCCGCCGGCAACCGCTGGCAGGACCTGCTGACCGCCAACTTCGCCACCGGCCGCACCGGCAACGAGGTGCTCGCAGCCACGGCGGACGACGCCCGCGCAGCCGGCCTCATCGCCTCCACCTACTCCCATCCGATCGGCTTCTTCGGCCACGCCCCCGGCCCCACCATCGGCATGTGGGACGACCAGGACGGCACGCCCGTCCGCGGCGACTGGCCGCTGCACCCGATGACGGCGTATGCCATCGAAGGCAACGTCATGGCGCGCGTGCCGGAGTGGGACGGGCAGCACGTGCAGATCAAGCTCGAGCAGAGCGCGCTGTTCGACGGCGAGCGCGTGACCTACCTGGCGGGACGCCAGGTGCAGTGGCACGTGGTGCACTGACACGGGGTTTCAGAGAGCCCGCCCGACGGAGGCCCGTGATGACTCGTTCTTCCCCTGCCCTGCTGCTCGTTGTCGCGCTGGCCGCCTGCACCGCCAGTGCACCGCCCACCAGCCCGCCATCCGCAGCCCCCGCTGGTCCCGATGCGCTCGCGCAGGTGGGCCGCTGGACCCTCGACGGCGCCACCGACGCGCGCGGACAGCGACTCGATGCCGCCTTCCCCAACGGCCGCGCGCTGCATGGCCTGGCGTTCGCGGACGGCCGCCTGCAGGTCACCGGGGGGTGCAACGCGATCGCCGGCGACTACCACGTGGACGCGGCCGGTCGCCTGGTCGTAGGCGTGTTGGGATCCACCAGGCGCGCCTGCGCGGACCCGGCGCTGATGGCCGCCGACACCGCGGTCGCCGACCTCGTGTCGGGCACCGCCGAGTGGCGCATCGCCGAGAGCTGGCCCGAGCAGCTGTTCCTTGACCACGCGGATGGCCGTCGCAGCCACTGGCACGCGGTGCGGGACTCCGACTGACGCGAGCCGCGATCCGGGCAGCAGGCGATAATGGGCGGCTCACCGCCCTCCGGACCACCCGCAAATGCCGACCGACGCCAGCCCGCCGGATGCCGCCGATCGCCTGCAGGCCGCCCTGGACCTGCTCGAGGCGATCGTCGCCGACCGCAGCGTGCTGCAGCAGCTCGACGCCGATGGCCGCGAGCGCCTGCTGAAGGCCGTCGCCCTGGTCCACCACCCGGAGCCCCGCGCCCGCCGCCGCCAGGCGAAGGACGAAGCACGCGAGCGTGCACGCGAGAAGGCGCGGCAGACCGAAGCCCTGCTCGACCGGACCGGCATCCGCACCCTGCGCCGCAAGCCGGTGTTCACCACGCCCAACTACTTCCCGCCGCAGGCGCCCGGGCAGCACGACCCGCGCAACAACGCGTCCGACCCCGTCTCGCACAACGTGTCACCCGAACTGCTGCACTGCTACGTGTGCAAGCAGAAGTACACGCGCGTGCACCACTTCTACGACCAGCTGTGCCCGCCGTGCGCGGAGCTCAACTTCTTCAAGCGCACCGAGACCGCCGACCTGCGCGGGCGCGTGGCGCTGCTGACCGGCGGCCGCGTCAAGATCGGGTACCAGGCCGGGCTCAAGCTGCTGCGCGCCGGCGCGGAGCTGATCGTCACCACGCGATTCCCGCGCGACTCCGCCGCGCGCTACGCCGCCGAGCCGGATTTCGCCGAATGGGGCGACCGCCTGGAAGTCTTCGGCCTGGACCTGCGCCACACCCCCAGCGTCGAGGCCTTCTGCGCGCAACTGGTGGCCACGCGCCCGCGCCTGGACTTCATCATCAACAACGCCTGCCAGACCGTGCGCCGCCCGCCGGCGTTCTACGCGCACATGATGGAAGGCGAGCGCGCGTTGCAGGGACCGTCGGAGGCCAACCAGCTGGTCCACGCAATCGGCACGGTCGACTCTGCCGAGCTGTCGCAGGTGGCGTTGCTGCCCGACGAGCTGGTGTCGCAAGCGCACCTGTTCCCCGAAGGCCGACTCGACCAGGACCTGCAGCAGGTCGACCTCCGCGGTCGCAACTCGTGGCGCCTGCAGATGGACGAAGTGCCTTCGGTCGAACTGCTGGAAACCCAACTGGTCAACGCGGTCGCGCCCTTCATCATCAACGCGCGCCTGAAGCCGCTACTGCTGCG
>CAMPJU010000014.1 GCA_946886995.1 uncultured Lysobacteraceae bacterium | reverse complement strand
GCGGCATCGCCGAGCAGGACGGCCTGTCCACCGAGGCACCAGCGCTCCAGGTGGAGCGTGGCCAGCACGCCGGTCGGATTGGCCTCGAAGTCCGCCGCGAGACCCGGGATCAGCGGCAACGCATCGGCGAAGTCCCGGGCGAACAGCCGCTCCGCGTCGGCGCCGGTGCGCACGCTGTCGAAGCCTGGGTCGCCCTCGTTCGGCAGGAACAGCGTGACGGTGAAGGTGCGCTCGTCGTTCGGCAGGGCGATGCACATGTACCCGCCGCGCGGCCAGATGTGCAGCGCATTGGGCTCGATCCGGAAGCCGCCGTCGGCGGCCGGGGGGATCTCGAGCTCCTTGTAGCCATGTCCCAGGGGCTCGATCCGCTCGCCCAGGGGCGTGCGCTGCGCCATGGACGCGCGCAGCGCGGAGCCGGCGCCGTCGGCGCCGAGCAGCGCGGTGAAGCCGTGTTCGTGCAGCGTGCCGTCGCGGTCGTCCGCGAACCGGGCCTCGCAGGCATCGAAGTCGACCGCGTGCAGGCGGCGATCGAAGTGCAGCCGCGCGCCCGCCGCCTCGGCGGCATCGAGCAGCACCATGTTGAGCTCGCCCCGGCTGACCGACCAGATCACCTCCGAGTCGTCGCGGCCGTAGCGTTGCAGCCGGGTCGTGCCGTCCTCGAAGTGCACCATCCGCCCGCGCATCATCACCGCATGGTCGAGCACCGCCGCGTCGGCACCGGCGGCACGCAGAGCGTGCAGGCCACGCTCGGCGAGCGCCAGGTTGATCGAGCGCCCCCCGGCGAAACCCTGGATGCGCGGGTCGCCCCGGCGCTCGAACACATCGACGGACCAGCCCCGGCGGGCCAGCAGGGTGGCGAGCAGCGCGCCGGCCAGGCCCGCGCCAACGATGGTCAGCGACGGGCGTTCTTTCCCTTTCAATTCCATTGGTTGCGACTCATTCCTGTTGCCACGCTTCAACTTCGGTGGCGAAGCGCAGGACATCGATGTGGGTGTTGTAGAGCGGCGCCGGGGAGATCCGGATCACGTCCGGCTCGCGCCAGTCACCCAGCACGCCCCGCGCGGAGAGATGCTCGAACAGGGCGCGGCCGCGCTCGCGGCCGCCCACCACCCGGATCGACAGCTGGCAGCCACGCTGCGCGCCGTCCCGTGGCGTCAGGACCTCCAGCCGTCCGGAAAGACGCGCATCGATCAGTGCCTGCAGGTAGCCGGTGAGCCGCTGCGATTTCGCGCGCAACGCGGCCATGCCGACGCGGTCGAACAGGTCCAGCGACGCGCGCAGCGGCGCCAGCGCCAGGATCGGCGGATTGCTCAGCTGCCAGCCGTCGGCGCCGGGCGTCGGCGCGAACGCTGGTTCCATCCGGAAGCGGCTGGCCTGGTCGTGCCCCCACCAGCCGGCGAACCGTGGCCGGTCCGTGCGCGCATGGCGGTCGTGCACGAAGCAGCCACCGACGGCGCCCGGGCCGCTGTTGCAGTACTTGTAGTGGCACCACACGGCGAAGTCCGCGCCGCTGTCGTGCAGCGCCAAGTCGAGGTTGCCCACGGCGTGCGCGAGGTCGAAGCCGCAGGTCGCGCCCGCGCCGTGGCTGGCGCGCGCGATGCGCGCGAGGTCGAACGCCTGCCCCGTGCGGTACTGCACGCCGGGCCAGAGCATCAGCGCGAGGCGGTCGCCGATCTCCCGGATCGCGGCCTCGATGGCCTCGTGCGAGAACACGCCGCCCGGCAGGTCCGGCTGCAGCTCGACGAGTTCGGTGTCCGGGTCGAACCCGTGGAAGCGCACCTGCGATTCCATCGCGTACCGGTCCGACGGGAACGCACCGGCCTCCATCAGGATCACCGGCCGTGCGGGGGTCGGCCGGTAGAAGCTCACCATCATCAGGTGCAGGTTGGCGGTCAGCGAGTTCATCGCAACGACTTCATGCGGCCGTGCACCGACCAGGCGCGACAGCGGTTCGCGCAACAGGGCGTGGTAGTCCAGCCATTGCGAATGCCCGCGGAAATGGCCCTCGACCGCTTCCATCGACCACTTGTCCAGCACTTCCTCGACCTGCGCCCGCGCACCGCGCGGCTGCAGGCCGAGCGAGTTCCCGACGAAGTACGCCTGCTCGACCCCGTCATGCAAGGGGACGTGGAACTCGCCGCGCAATGTCGGCAGCGGGTCGGCCGCGTCGAGCGCGGCGGCATGCGATCCGGAGAACAGGTCGGTCAAGTCGGAAGCCTTTTTCAGGGGAGCGTGTTCAAGCAAACCGGGACGCCGGCAACCCCAGCCACTCCAGCGCGGTGCCGTGGTACAGGCGCGCGCGGTCGGCATCGCCGAGCGACAGCGCCTCGATGCCGGCGCCGGGCGCCTGTTCGCCCAGCGGGAAGGGGTAGTCGGTGCCGAGCATCACCCGGTCCGCGCCCGCGACGTCCAGCAGGTAGCGCAGGGCCAGGTCGTCGGCGACCCAGGAGTCGAAGTAGAGCCGCTTCAGGTACTCGCGCGGGTTGCGCGGGTTGTCGGTCGCCACGAGGTCGGGCCGCATGTTGAAGCCGTGCTCGATCCGCCCGATGGTGTAGGGGAAGCTGCCGCCGCCATGCGCCATGCAGATCTTGAGCTTCGGCAGCCGCTCGAGCACGCCGCCGAACACCAGGCTGCACGCGGCGCGCGACTGCTCGGCCGGCATGCCCACCAGCCAGGGCAGCCAGTACTTGGGCATGGTGTCGGTGCCCATCATGTCCCACGGGTGCACCAGGATCGCCGCGCCCAGGTCGCTGGCGGCCTGGAAGAACTCGAACAGCTCCGGCGCGTCCAGGTTCCAGTGCGAGCCGTCCTCGCGCCCGACGTGCGAACCGATCTGCACGCCCTGCAGGCCCAGCTGGTCCATGCAGCGCTCCAGTTCGCGCACCGCGAGCGATGGCGACTGCAGCGGCACCGTGCCGATGCCGGCGTAGTGCCGCGGATGCGAGCGCAGCGTCCCGGCCATGTGGTCGTTGAGCGCGACGTGCAGCTCCAGTGCCTGGTGCCCCTTCGCCCAGTAGCTGAACATCACCGGCACGGTGCTGATCACCTGCACCTGCACGCCGAAGCGCGCGTAGTCGGCGATGCGCTCGTCCGCGTCCCAGGTCTTCGGCCAGATCTCGCGGAAGAACTTCCCGTCCTTGTAGATGCGGTGGCGGCCGTCGTCGCCGTGGTGGATCACCGGGAAGCGGTTGTCGCCGTACTTCGCGGCGAGGTCCGGCCAGTCGCGGGGCAGGTAGTGGGCGTGGGTGTCGATCTTGAGCATCAGGTGATGTCGGCCTGCGAATCGGCGTCGAGCTCGTAGCGCGTCGGCCGGGGGTTGAGGGTCCCGCAGGCGCTGCAGGTGCGCAGCGCGTCGTCCCGGTAGAACCGCTCGAACACCCGGAAGAAGTCCTGTTCGATGTCGACCAGGTGGAAGCCTTCCTCGTACAGCTTGTGGTTGCAGTTGACGCAGAACCACATCAGCGCGTCGTCCTCGTGCGGCAGTCGCCGGCGCTCGACGACCAGTCCCACGGAACCGGGCATGCGCTGGGGGCTGTGCGGGATGCGCGGCGGCAGGTAGAAGATCTCGCCGGCGCCGATGCGGATGTCGCGCGGGGCGGTGCTTCCATCAGGCAAGGATTCCTGGATGCGCAGCACCATCTCGCCTTCGAGCTGATGGAAGAATTCCGGGCCTTCCTCGAAGTGGTAGTCGGTGCGGGTGTTCGGGCCGCCGACGATCATCACGATGTAGTCGCCGTCGTAGATGCACTTGTTGCCGACGGGCGGCCGCAGCAGGTGGCGGTGCTCGTCGATCCAGGCCTGCAGGTCGATGGGGGCCGGCAGCATGGCTACTCCTCCTTGCGGCCACGGATGGCCGCGACGCATTTCAGCTCGATCGCGATCGGCGTCGGCAGGGCGCTGATGCCCAGCGTGGTGCGGCACGGGGCCGTGTCGATGTCGGGGAAATGCTCCGCCCAGACCGCGTTGTAGGCCTTGAAGTCACGGGCCATGTCGGTCAGGTACACGGTCACGTCGACCAGGTCCTCCCAGCGTGCGCCGCTGGCCTCCAGTACCGCGCGCACGTTGGCGAACACCGCCCGCGCCTGCAGGTCGAGGTCGTAGGAGATCAGGCGCCCCTCCGCGTCATGCACGTTCCCGGGCACGGCATTGGTCGACGGATCGCGGGGGCCGATGCCCGACAGGAACAGCAGGTCGCCGACGCGGCGTGCATGCGGATAGGCGCCGACCGGCGCGGGGGCCGTGTCCGTGCGGACGACGTCGCGCGCGGCCATCAGCGGTCCTCCTCGTCGGTCCGGATCCGTTCGAGCGCCTCCGCGTACAGTGGCGCGACCTCGTCGCTGCCCGCCACGTCGATCCCCAGGTCGTGGACCTTGCCGTCGCGCAGGGTGTACACCCAGCCGTGGACGGCCACGTCCTGCCCGCGCGCCCAGGCGTCGCGGAGGATCGTGGTCTGGCAGACGTTGACGACCTGCTCCAGCACGTTGAGCTCGCACAGCCGGTCGTGCCGCAGCTCGTCGTCGGTGAAGCGGTCCAGGCTGGCCGCATGCTTGTCGGCGACGTCGCCGACGTGCCGGATCCAGTTGTCGGCGAGCCCGAGCCGGCTGCCGTGCAGCGCCGCGTGCACGCCGCCGCAGCCGTAGTGGCCCACCACCAGCACGTGCCTGACCTTCAGGACGTCCACCGAGAACTGGATGGCCGAGAGGCAGTTCAGGTCGGTGTGCACCACCACGTTCGCGATGTTGCGGTGGACGAACACCTCGCCCGGCGCCATGTCGATGATCTGGTTGGCCGGCACGCGCGAATCCGAGCACCCGATCCACAGGTACTCGGGCGCCTGCTGCTTCGACAGGCGCTCGAAGAAGCCGGGGTCCTCCGCCTGGACCCGCGCGGCCCAGCCGCGGTTGCGTTCGATCAGCGTCGAGAGCGAGTGGGGCATGGCGTCAGTGTCCTCCCGGCAGTGCGATGCCGACGTTGCGGGGTTCGGTGAAGAAGCGCATGGCCTCCATGCCGCCTTCGCGGCCCAGGCCCGATGCGCCCATGCCGCCGAAAGGGGTGCGCAGGTCGCGCATCAGCCAGGTGTTGATCCAGACCATCCCCACCCGGAGTTCGGCGGCGAGCCGGTGCGCGCGCACCAGGTCGCGCGTCCAGACGGAGGCGGCCAGGCCGTAGTCGCAGGCATTGGCCAGCGACAGGGCGTCATCGTCGGTGTCGAAGGGCTGCAGCGTCGCCACCGGCCCGAAGACTTCCTCGCGGTTGGTGGCGCACTCCGGTCCGAGTCCCTCGATGACCGTCGGTGCGACGAACCAGCCGGGGCGGTCCAGCGCGGTGCCGCCGCACAGGACCTTGCCGCCTTCCTCGCGCGCGCGCGCCAGGGCCGCGACCACCTTGTCGAAATGCGCCTGCGACACGAGCGGCCCGAGGTCGGCGTCGTCGTCCATCGGGTCGCCGGGACGCAACGCACGGACGCGGTCGACGAAGGCGTCGCGGAACTCCGCGTGGATCCGTCGTTCGACCAGCAGCCGCGATCCACACAGGCAGACCTGGCCCGAGTTCTGGAACGCCGAGCGGACCAGGGTGTCGAGATGCTCGCGCCAGTCGCTGTCGGCGAACACCAGCGTCGGGTTCTTGCCGCCCAGTTCGAGCGACACCTTCTTGAGCATCGGCGCCGCGATCCCGGCGATGCGCCGGCCGACCGCGGTGCTGCCGGTGAACGACACCGCGCGCGTGTCCGGGTGGCGCACCAGTGGCTCGCCGACATCGGGACCGGCGCCATGGACGATGTTCAGGACGCCCGGCGGAAACCCGATCCCGGCCGCCAGCTCGCCCAGCATCGTCGCCGTCACCGGGGTGACCTCGGACGGCTTGGCCACGACCGTGTTTCCGGCCGCGAGCGCCGGCGCCACCTTCCAGGTGAACAGGTACAGCGGCAGGTTCCAGGGCGAGATGGTCGCCACGACGCCGAGCGGCAGGCGCAGCGTGTAATTCAGCCCGGCCTGGCCGTGGTGTGACTCGCTGGCGAACTGCGTGGCGGCGTGCGCATAGAAGCGCAGGTTCGCGATCGCCCGGGGAATCTCCACCTCGCGCGCCAGCCGGATCGGCTTGCCGCCGTCGCGGGCCTCGGCATGGGCGAAATCGTCCAGCCGCGCCTCGAGTGCGTCGGCGAGCTTCTCCAGCCAGCGAGCCCGCTGGTCGTTCGGCAACGCGGACCAGCCCGGGAAAGCGCGACCGGCGGCCGCGACCGCCGCGTCGACGTCGCGCGCATCGCCGTCGGCCACTTCGGCAAACGCGTCGCCACGTGCGGGATCGAACACCTCGCGCCAGCGGCCGGTGGCCGGGTCCGTGGGCTTGCCGTCGATCCAGTGGGCCAGGCGCATCCCGGTACTCTAGCGGCTCAGATCGACTGCATCCGGCCGCCGTCGACCGCGAGGCTGACGCCGTTGATGTAGGCGGCGGCGGGAGTGCACAGGAACGCGATCGCCGCGGCCACCTCGGCCGGTCGTGCGAAGCGGCCGGCAGGGACCGTCTTGCGCATGCCTTCGGCGACGGCCTCTTCGGACTGTCCGGAGGCGGCCGCCCGGTCCTTCAGGATCTGCGCGATCCGACCCGTCTCGGTGTAGCCGGGCAACACGTTGTTGACCGTGATCCCGTGCGGCGCGAGCTCGCGGGACAGGGTCTTGGCCCAGCCGGCTACGGCACCACGCACCGTGTTGGAGACGCCCAGGTTCGGGATCGGTTCGCGCACGGAGGTGGAGATCACGTTGACGATCCGGCCCCACGCATCGCTGCGCATGCCCGGGGATACCGCCTGGACCAGCAACTGGTTGGCGAGCAGGTGGCGCTGGAACGCGTCGAGGTACGCGGAAGCCGCGGCGGAATGGGCCGGACCACCCGGGGGGCCACCGGTGTTGTTGACCAGGATGTGCACCGGCTTGCCGGCGACGAGCGCCTCGACCTTCGCGCGCAGCGTGTCGTGTTCGGCCATGTCGGCGACCACGGCACCGTGCCGCTGGCCGCCGTCGCGCGGCAGGTCGGCGACCACGGCCTCGAGCACTTCCGCCCGGCGTGCCAGCACCGTGACGTCGGCACCGAGCAGCGCCAGTTCGTGGGCGGCAGCGCGGCCGATGCCTTCGGACGCACCACACACCAGGGCATGGCGCCCGCGCAGGTCCAGGTCCATCAGTCACGCTCCCCGAGCGACTGGAACATGCGGTGGCGCAGCGCCGCGTCGTTCGCCGCGCGCGGCGGCACCACCTCGTCGAGGCTGAAGCCACGCGCCAGGGCATCATCCTCGTCCAGGCCGTCGAACGCGACGAACTCGGCGTCCATCAGTGCGGCCCGCGCAGTGTCCTCGCTGTCGTACGCGAGCGTGTTGCCGTCGCTGTCGAAGACCTCGGCGGTGCCGGCATCGAGGACGCGCAGGCGGGCCCACACCAGCGTCCGGCCGAGCGTCGCCAGCCACCATTCCGTGCGCAGGGCGTCGACCTCCGTCATGCCGCATCCAGCAGCACGGCCGCCAGCCACAGCGCGCCGGCCATCAGCACGCCGCCGATGATGGTCATCAGCGACAACCGCGCCGGCGTCGCCAGCCCGCTGAGGTTCGAGTCCCCCGCGGACCGGTAGCCGCCGGAAAGCAGCCACCCGAGCGCGCCGGGATGCAGGAACGCAGCCGGGCCGAGCCGGGCATGCAGCGCCGGATGCCGGTCGCGCAGGTGCACCAGCGCCAGCGGCCAGAAGATCACGAACGCGGTGGCGCCTGCGATCGCCAGGGCGAGGCTCAGCAGGGCGAGGAACAGGATCATCGCGGCTAGTACTCGGCGTGCCCGGGCGCGCGCGGGTAGGGAATCGCATCGCGGATGTTGGACAGGCCGCAGACGTAGACCACCAGGCGTTCGAAGCCGAGCCCGAACCCGGCGTGCGGCACCGTGCCGTAGCGGCGCAGGTCGCGGTACCACTGGTAGTGGTCGGCATCCAGCCCGAACTGCGCGATGCGGGTGTCCAGCAGGTCCAGCCGTTCCTCGCGCTGCGAGCCGCCGATGATCTCGCCGATGCCGGGGGCGAGCACGTCCATCGCGGCGACCGTGCGGCCATCCTCGTTCAGCCGCATGTAGAACGACTTGATCTGTTCCGGATAGTTGGTCACCACGACCGGTCGCCCGACGTGCTGTTCGGTCAGCCATCGCTCGTGCTCGGTCTGCAGGTCCAGGCCCCACTCGACCGGGAACTCGAACTTGTGTCCGGACCCCTGCAGCAGGGTGATCGCATCGGTGTAGTCGATACGCTCGAACGGCGCGTTGATGAAGGCCTCGAGCCGGTCCACCGCGTCCTTCTGCACCCGCTCGGCGATGAACGCCATGTCGTCGGCGCGCTCGTCGAGCACCGCGCGGAACAGGTACTTGAGGAAATCCTCGGACAGGTCGGCGATGGTGGCGAGGTCGGCGAACGCGACCTCCGGCTCGATCATCCAGAACTCGGCCAGGTGGCGCGGCGTGTTCGAGTTCTCGGCGCGGAACGTCGGCCCGAAGGTGTAGACCTTGCTCATGGCCAGGCAATACGCCTCCACGTTGAGCTGGCCGGACACCGTCAGGAACGCTTCCTTGCCGAAGAAATCGCGCGAGAAGTCCACGTTGCCGCTGCCGTCGCGCGGCAGGTTGGCGAGGTCGAGCGTGGAAATCCGGAACATCTGCCCCGCGCCCTCGGCGTCGGAGGTCGACACGATCGGCGTGTTGATCCAGTAGAAGCCCTGCTCGTGGAAGAACCGGTGCACCGCCATCGCCAGGCAATGCCGGATGCGGGTCACCGCGCCGAACAGGTTGGTGCGCGGGCGCAGGTGCGCGACCTCGCGCAGGAACTCGAGCGAATGCGCCTTCGGCTGGATCGGATAGGTCTCCGGATCCTCGACCCAGCCGACCACCTCGATCGAATCCGCCTGGATCTCGAACGACTGCCCCTGGCCCTGCGAGGCCACGAGCGTGCCGCGCGCCACCACCGAACAGCCGGCGGTCAGGTGCAGTACTTCGGATTCGTAATTCGACAGCGCGCTGGGCGCCACGACCTGGATCGGCGCGAAGCACGAGCCGTCGCTCACGTTGACGAACGACAGGCCGGCCTTGGAGTCGCGCCGGGTGCGCACCCAGCCGCGGACCGTGACCTCGCCGCCCGCGGGGAGCTTGCCCGCGAGCGCGTGTTCGACGCTGACCACCGTCATGCCTGGTTCCTGGCCACCGCGGGCCGAAGTGGGGGACTGCGCAGTGTAATGGGTCGGCGCGCGCCCGGCTCGCGCACCTTCAGCTTGATTCACCGATAATGGCGGCATGGCCATCACCCTCACGCCCGCCGCCCTCGACCGTGTCCGCCGCTTCGTGCAGGCCGATCCCGGTGCCCTCGGCCTGCGCTTCGGCGTGAGCAAGGCCGGTTGCTCCGGCTGGCAGCACGTCGCCGACCTCGCGCGGGACCGTCGCGAGGGCGATACCGAATTCGAGCAGGACGGCGTGCGCATCCTGGTGGACGCGGTGAGCCTGCCGCTGGTCGACGGGACCCGCATCGACTTCCGCAAGGCGGGGCTCGGCGAAGCATTCGTCTTCGACAACCCCAACGTCGCCGACGCCTGCGGTTGCGGGGAGAGCTTCACCACGGCGTAGACTCCGGCGATCCTTCCAGGGAGGTCGCCGATGAATCGCACGCTGCCCCGCAAGACCCGCCTCGCGACGACGTTGCTCGCGGCTTCGCTCGCCTTCGCCCTTGCTCCACCGGCAATCGCGCAGCATGCGCACGTCGCGCCGGCGGACGCGCCCGCTGCGCCCGTGGACTCCCCCGAGCGCCGCGCGCTGCACGCGTTCTTCGATGCCGAGTGGGAACGCAGCCTTCGGGAACACCCCGAAAGCGCGAGCTACACCGGGGACGACCGCTACAACGACCGCTGGACGGACGACAGCCTCGACGCCATCGCCGCGCGCCAGGCGGCCGACCGCGAGGCCCTCGCGAAGTTGCGGGCGATCGACCGCGCGGCCCTGTCGCCCGCCGACCAGCTCAGCTACGACGTCTACCTCTGGCAGGCCGAGCGTGCGGTCGAGCGCCAGCGCTACGGGGAATGGCTGCAGCCGGTGAGCCAGCGGGGCGGGGTGCAGACGGCCGAAGGCATCGCCGAGGTGCTGCCGTTCGAGGACGCGGAGGACTACCGCGACTGGCTCGCCCGGATGCGCGCGATCCCCGCCATGGTCGACCAGACCGTGGCACTGATGCGCGAGGGCATGGCGGCGGGCAACATGCCGCCGCGCGTGCTGATGGAGCGGGTCCCGGGACAGATCGCCGCACAAGTGGTGGCCGATCCGGTCGACAGTCCGTTCTATCGTCCGTTCACCGACTTCCCGCGCGATTTCCCGGAAGCGGAGCGGGCGGCGTTGCAGGCCGAGGCGCGCGACGTGATCGCCGGCGCCATCGTCCCGGCCTACCGGGAATTCGCGACGTTCTTCCAGTCCGAATACCTGCCGGCCACCCGCGACAGCATCGCGGCCGCCGACCTGCCCGACGGCAAGGCGTACTACGACTTCCTTGCCGCCTACTACACGACCACCGACCTGACCGCCGACGAGATCCACCAGATCGGCCTCGACGAGGTCGCGCGCATCCGCGGCGAGATGGAACAGGTCAAGGCCGAGGTCGGGTTCGAAGGAACGCTCTCGGAGTTCTTCACTTACCTGCGGACCGACCCGAAGTTCTTCCACGAAACGCCCGAAGCGCTGCTCGAGGGCTACCGGGCGCTGTCCAAGCGGATCGACCCGGAGCTGGTGAAGGTCTTCGAGACCATCCCGCGGCTGCCCTACGGCGTACGCCCGATTCCCGAGAACATCGCCCCGGACACGACCACGGCCTACTACCAGCCGGGCGCCGTCGACGGGACCCGCGCCGGCTACTACTACGTCAACCTGTACCGGCCGGAAGTCCGCCCGAAATGGGAAATGATGGCCCTGAGCCTCCACGAGGCCGTGCCGGGCCACCACTTCCAGTTCTCGCGCGGCATGGAGCTCCCGGGCGTGCCGATGTTCCGCCGGGTCGGCTACTTCGTGGCCTACGGGGAGGGCTGGGGCCTGTACGCGGAGCGGCTGGGCTACGACATGGGCCTGTACGACGACCCGTACGACCGGATGGGGCAGCTGGCCTACGACATGTGGCGCGCGGTCCGGCTGGTGGTCGACACGGGCATCCACGCCAAGGGCTGGGAGCGGCAGCAGGCGATCGATTACTTCATGGACAACTCGCCCAAGACCCTGCAGGACGTCACCAACGAGATCGACCGCTATATCGGCAACCCCGGCCAGGCGCTGGCCTACAAGATCGGCCAGCTGAAGATCTCCGGGCTCCGGGAGCGGGCCGCCGAAGTGCTCGGGGAGGGCTTCGACCTGCGCCGGTTCAACGATGCGGTCCTGTCGACGGGCTCGGTTCCGCTGGAAACCCTGGAGCGCCACATCGAGGCCTGGATCGCGTCCGAACAGGCGCGACTCGCGAGCTGAATCCGCACCCGCAGCCCGTCTCGAACGGGCTGCGGGAGCTTGCCGCAAGTCACTGATCCTGCGATACTTGCCGGCTTCCTGCGGCTCCCATGCCGGAGGAACCTTGCCCCACCGCGCCAGCGGGGGGCTGCCAGGCCGCTTTCCGGCCGACATCCACAAGGGACAAACCGATATGCGCCACTACGAAATCGTGTTCCTGGTCCACCCGGACCAGAGCGAGCAGGTGCCGGCCATGATCGAGCGTTACAAGACGCTGATCGAGGGCGGCAACGGCACCATCCACCGCCTCGAGGACTGGGGCCGCCGGATGCTGGCCTATCCGATCAAGGACCTGGTCAAGGCCCACTACGTGCTGTTCAACATCGAGTGCGACCAGGCCGTGCTCAACGAGCTGGTCGACGGCTTCCGCTTCAACGACGCGGTGCTTCGCCACCTGGTCATGAAGCGCGACGACGTGGTCACCGAGCAGTCGCTGATCATGAAGAACAAGGACGACAAGGGCGACAAGCCCGAGCGTTCCGAGCGTCGCCGCCGCGACGACGACGGCGAGGGCGAGGGCAAGCCGCAGGCCCAGTCCGACAACGCCGACGACACCGCCGAAGCCGCCTGACGCCTTTAGGAGCACAACCCATGTCCAAGTTCTTCCGCCGCCGCAAGTTCTGCAAGTTCACGGCCGAGGGTGTCAAGGAGATCGACTACAAGGATCTCAACACCCTGCGCCAGTACCTGACCGAGACCGGCAAGATCGTCCCCAGCCGGATCACCGGCACCAAGTCGAAGTACCAGCGCCAGCTGGCGACCGCCGTCAAGCGTTCGCGGTTCCTGGCGCTGATCCCGTACACCGACAACCACAACGCCTGAGGAGGACACCGACATGCAACTGATCCTCCTGCAGAAGGTCGTCAACCTGGGCAACCTCGGCGACAAGGTCGAAGTCAAGCCGGGCTTCGGCCGCAACTTCCTGGTGCCGCAGGGCAAGGCCGTCCCGGCGACCGAGGCCAACCTGGCCCAGTTCGAGGCGCGCCGCGCCGAGTACGAGGCGAAGGCCAGCACCGCGCTCGCCGAAGCCGAGAGCCGTCGCGAGGCGCTCCAGGACGCCAGCGTCACGATCTACGCCAACGCCTCGACCGAGGGCAAGCTGTACGGCTCGATCGGCCCGCGCGACATCGCCGAGGCGCTGACCAAGGCCGGCAAGCCGGTCGAGAAGTCGGAAGTCGTGATGGGCGAGGGCGCGCTGCGCCGCACGGGCGAGTTCGAAGTCATCGTCCACCTGCATGCCGACGTCGAGACGCCGGTCAAGGTGGTGGTGGAGCCCGAGCCGGCCTGATCCAGACGACCAATCGCTGTACCCGAACGGGCGCCCAGGTGGCGCCCGTTTTCTTTTCCCCGTCCGAATCCCTGAGACGGAGAGCGGGGATAACCGGGGGGCGAGAGCGTGAGGCCTCCGGGGCGAATGTCCCCCGCCATCCGCCTGCGGCGGATGGCTCCTCCTTGATTTCGCCCCGAAGGCCTCACGCTCTCGCCTTCGCCACTTCACCGCGGACGTGGAGGGAAGTGCTTCTTGCTTCTCCCCTCAACAGCCGTGGAGGTCGGAGCGGCGGGCGTGCATGCCCCGGTGCAAGAAATCAAGGAGGAGGTGCCGGCG
>CAMPJU010000013.1 GCA_946886995.1 uncultured Lysobacteraceae bacterium | reverse complement strand
ATCGGTGGCGACGAGTGGCTGCGGCCGGCGCGCCGGCCGTTCGACTACATGCTCAACGCGCTGCGACTCGTCGAAGGTTTCTCGCTGGATGCCTACGAGGCACGGACGGGGTTGTCGCGCGCGTCCATCGCCGATCCGCTGGGCACGGCGGTCGCGCGCGGCTGGCTCGTCCGGGCAGGCGACCGCGTGCAGCCGACCGAACTCGGCCGCCGTTTCACCAACGATGTGGTCGGGCTCTTCCTCGAGGACTGAGGAACAGGATCAGCGCGGTGCCGGGCTGCCGGCGATGTTGGCCAGGCCCTTGCGCTGGAACAGCACCGGCTCGGGCTTGTGCAGGATGTACCCCTGCGCATAGTCGACGCCGATCTCCGCCAGCACGTCCAGCGTCTGCGGGCTCGTCACCCATTCCGCGATCACCTCCAGCCCGCGCTGGTGGCCGATGTCGGTGACCGCGCGCACGATCGCCTGGCTCATGGTGTCCGTGCCCAGGTCGCGGATGAAGCTGCCGTCGATCTTGATGATGTCCACCGGCAGGTTCTTGAGGTAGCCGAACGAGGACATGCCCGAGCCGAAGTCGTCCAGCGCGATCTTGCATCCGGCTTCGCGCAGCTGGCCGATGAAGCGCGTGACCTGGGCCAGGTTGCGGACCGCGACCGTCTCGGTGATCTCGAAGCACACCCGGTGCGCCGCGATGTCGTGCTCGGCCATCAACTCGAGGATGCGCTCGGCGATCGCGGACTCCTCCAGGCTGGCCGCGGACAGGTTGATCGTCGCCAGTTCCATGTCCGGACCGTCGCCGTGCAGCGCGTCGAAGTTCGACAGCGCGGTCTCGATCACCCAGCGGTCGACCATCGACATCAGCCCGTAGCGCTCGGCCGCGGGGATGAACGCCCCCGGCATCACCACCCGCCCGTCCTCGTCGCGCAGCCGCAGCAGCAGCTCGATGTGGGGGCCGCGGTGGGGGCCGGCCGCCAGCGGCGTGAGCTCCTGGTAGTCCAGCAGCAACCGGTTCTCCTCGACGGCCCAGCGCAGGCGGTTGGCCCACTCCATCTCGCTGCGGCGCTGGACGGTCTGGTCGTCCTCGGCGGAATAGAAGTGCACCCGGTTGCGTCCGCTTTCCTTGGCCATGTAGCAGGCCGTGTCGGCCTGCGCGAACAGGTCGCGCAGCGTGATGTCGGGCCGTTCGATCATCACCACGCCGATGCTCGCGCTGATCGCGTAGCTGCGCTGCTCCCACACGAACATGTAGCCGTCGATGCGCTCGCGCAGCCGCTCGGCGACATGCTGGACCTCGTCGTTGTCCTGCACGTTCGCGGTGAGCACGCCGAACTCGTCGCCGCCCAGGCGCGCCAGCACGTCGCCCGAGCGCAACTGCTCGCGCATCAGTCCCGCAAGCTGGGTGAGCAGCTGGTCGCCGGCGATGTGGCCGGAGGTGTCGTTGATCAGCTTGAACTGGTCGAGGTCGATGTACAGCAGCGCGCTGGCCGGTGCACCGGCGGCGATCTCGGCGAGGGTCCGCTCGACGCGGCGCTCGAACTCGCGCCGGTTGTAGAGCTCGGTCAGCGCGTCGTGGCTGGCCTGGTAGCTCAGCAGCTCGGTCAGCTGGCGCTGTTCGGAAATGTCGGACGCCACCATCAGCAACTTGTCGCGCCCGCCGAACAGCACCTGGCTGATCGACACGCTGGCCCAGAACCGGTCGCCGCTGGCGCTGCGCAGCACCGCCTCGACGTTGCTGCATTCGCCCTGGTCCGCGCGCAGCCGCGCGCGCAGCACCGCGTCCTCGAACAGCGAGAACAACTCCAGCCCACTGACCGCATCGCCCATGCGCGCGCGCGCGGCCTGGTTGGCGTAGGTCACCTGGCCGTCGTCGCTGTTGGCCAGCAGGACCAGTGCGGGCAGCAGTTCGTTGAGCGCACGGAAACGCTCCTCGCTCTCGCGGTAGCGGCGGCTCATGCGCCAGCCGAGGTTGAGCGCCCGCCGGCGCGTGGTCGCCACGGACCACACCAGCAGCGCCAGCAACGCGCTGGCCAGCAGTCCCGGCAGCAACAGTCCCCAGGGAATGCCCGCCGTGGTCGCGCCCTCGAGCGCGTGCATCTGCAGCTGCCAGGTGCGCCCGCCGAACCGGAGCTCGTGCTGGAACCGGTAGCCGCCACGTGCGTCCGCGTGCTCGCCGGGGTGCGAGTCGTAGAGCGGCACGATCGCGTCGCCGGTGACATCGGCCACCGTCACGTGCAGTTGGCCGCGCGCATCCACCGGCAGGCTCTGCTCGATGAGGTCGCCCGCGCGGAACGAGACCGCGAGCGAT
This sequence comes from uncultured Lysobacteraceae bacterium, assembly GCA_946886995.1. The sequence continues at coordinate 11,178 of CAMPJU010000013.1, read as the reverse complement.
CCGCGCATCCGTTCGCGGCGTTCCTCGACGTCCACTGGCGGTGGGCCCGGGGTGTAGACGGGCAGCCGCAGGGTCACGCCGTCGGCCGGCGCCTGCTCGCCCGACTGGTCCAGTCGGAATGGCGCCGATACGGCGGCCTGGTCGGTGTCGCGGGACCGCAACACGGCGTCGAGGTTCCCGGGCTGGCTGCCCACGTCCAGGCCGAGGATGCCGCGGTTGCCCTCCAGTGGCGCGACCAGTTCGGTCACGTACCGGTCGCCGTCCTCCCCGGGGATGCGCCGCGCGAACGCCACCGCCTGCAGGCTCGGGAACACCTCACGCGGCCGCAGGTTCTCGTAGACATTGCTGAATTCGCGGGGACTCACCTCGTTGGATGCGAGGTAGAGGCTCTGCAGGGCCCGCACCATCAGTTCGCAGGCGAGCAGGTCCGAGCGCAACGCCATCGGGGCGCCCTCGGCGACGGAGACCAGCGCCTTGTCGTGCTCGGCCTGCATCCGCGCCTGCTGCACGTTGGCCGCCCAGACCGCGCAGCCCGCGCCGACAACGAACACGAGCAGGCTCCAGAGCCAGGCGGGGATGCCCAGCGGCGCATCGCCGCGCGACTCCGGGTCGGCCTGCGGCTCCGGCCCGAATCCGTCAAAATCCGTAGACGCCCCCAAAGGTAGCCCCGATGTCCCCACCCGACGTCCCGATCTTATACCGCCAACACCTGGAAACCGTCTGTGCCCGGGCGGACGCAGCGCTGGCCCGCGGCGGCTTCGACCACCTGCTGGTGCCGTCGGGAACGCAGCACTTCCAGGTGTTCGACGACCGCGACTACCCGTACGCGGTGAACCCCCAGTTCAAGGCGTGGGTCCCGCTGACCGACATCCCGGGAAGCTGGATCGCCTACACGCCGGGTGCCCGCCCGAAGCTGCTGTACCTGCAGCCGTTCGACTACTGGCACGTGGTGCCCGCCGAACCTTCCGGCTACTGGGCCGAACACTTCGACGTCGTGGTGATCCGCAAGGCGGAGGAAGCGCAGCAGCACCTGCCACGCGACGCGTCGCGCTGCGCGATCCTGGGCGAGCCCCAGAGCGCGCTGGGGCAGTACGGCGCGTTCAAGCCGAACAATCCGCGTGCGGTGCTCGACTACCTGGAGTACCACCGCGCATACAAGACCGCGTACGAAATCGAGATGATGCGCGCGGCCACGCGGCGTGGCGTGCGCGGCCATCGCGCCGCGGAGCGTGCCTTCCGCGCAGGCGCAAGCGAATTCGGCATCCACCTGGCGTATTGCCAGGCCGCGGGCCAGGACGCCAACGACCTGCCGTACTCGAACATCGTGGGCCTCAACGAGCATGCGGCGGTGCTGCACTACACCGAACGCGACCGCGTGCCGCCGCGCCAGCCGCGCAGCTTCCTGATCGACGCGGGCGGGAGCCACGCCGGCTACGCCTGCGACATCACCCGCACTTACGCCAGCGACACCGGGAGCGAGTTCCAGGCGCTCGTCGAAGCGATGGACGTCGTCGAACAGGCGCTGTGCGGCCGGGTGCGCTCCGGCGTCGACTACCGGCAGCTGCACCTGGATGCACACCTGGCGATCGCCGGCGTGCTGAAGGACTTCGGCGTCATCACGGTCGCGCCCGAGGTCGCCGTCGAGACCGGCGTGAGCGCGGCGTTCTTCCCGCACGGCCTCGGGCACGGGATCGGCCTGCAGGTGCACGATGTCGGCGGATTCGCGGCCTCGGACAAGGGCGGCACCATCGACAAGCCCGACGGCCATCCGTTCCTGCGCCTGACCCGCGTGCTCGAGCCCGGCATGGTCGTGACCATCGAGCCAGGCCTGTACTTCATCGACATGCTGCTCGAGCAGTTGAAGGAGAAAGGCCTGGGCCCGAGCGTGGACTGGGCGCGGATCGACGCGTTCCGCCCGTATGGCGGCATCCGCATCGAGGACGATGTCGCGTGCACCGACGCCGAACCGGTGAACCTCACCCGGGAAGGCTTCGCGGCGGGCTAGCCGCCGGCCATCAGTGCCTCGATCTCGTCGGCGGTGCGCGCCAGCTTGCCGGTGAGCACCCTGTGCCCGTCCTTCGTCACCAGCACGTCGTCCTCCGTGCGGATGCCGATGCCACGCCATTTCGCGGCGACGCGGGTGTCGTCGGGCGGGATGTAGAGCCCGGGCTCGATGGTGAACACCATGCCCGGCTCGAGCAGGCGTGATTCGCCGTCGATCCGGTACTCGCCGACGTCGTGCACGTCCAGGCCCAGCCAGTGGCCGGTCTTGTGCCGGTAGTACCGCTTGTACGTCCCGTCGGCGATGTTCTTCGCCAGGCTGCCCTTCAGCAGCCCCAGCCGCAGCAATCCGTCGGTCAGTGTCTCGACGGCCGCCTGGTGGCCCGCTTCGTACGCAACGCCCGGCCGCGCCTGCGCCAGCGCGGCAGCCTGCGCCTGGTCCACGAGTTCGTGCAGCGTGCGCTGCGCCTTGGTGAAGCGCCCGCTTGCCGGGAAGGTGCGGGTGATGTCCGCCGCGTAGCCACGGTATTCGGCGCCCGCGTCGACCAGGACCAGGTCGCCGTCGCGCACGGGGCCGTCGTTCGCGATGTAGTGCAGCACGCAGGCGTTGACGCCGGCGCCGACGATGCTCAGGTACGCCGGCACCGCGTCGCGCACCCGGAACGCATGCTCCAGCGTCGCCTGCAACTCGTATTCGCGCATCCCTGGTCGCACCGCGCGCATCACCGCCTCGTGCGCGGCGACACTGATGTCCGCCGCCCGCTGCATCAGGCGCAGCTCGTCGCGCGACTTGAACAGCCGCATCTCGTCGAGCAGGTGCCCGAGTTCGAGGAACTCGTGCGGCGGCTGCGCGCCCTGCCGCACCTGCGCACGCACCCGGTTCAACCATCCGATCAGCTTGAGGTCGAACTCCGCGTCGCGACCGAAGTGGTAGTACACGCGCGAGCGCCCTTCCAGCAGGCCGGGCAGGATCTCGTCCAGGTCGGCGATCGGGTAGGCGTCGTCCATCCCGAAGTCTTCCACCGCGCCGTCCGGCCCCGCTCGCGGGCCGTCCCAGCCTTCGCGGTCCGGATCCCGCTCACGGCAGAACAGCAAGGCCTCGCCGTGCGCGCGTCCGGGCACCAGCACCAGGACCGCTTCCGGCTCCGCGAAGCCGGTGAGATACCAGAAGTCGGAATCCTGGCGGTACGGGTAGTGCGTGTCGCGGCTGCGGACGCGCTCGGCGGCGGCGGGCAGGACGAGGATCGCGTCGTCGCCGGCCATGCGCATCAGCTGCCGGCGCCGGCGCGCGTGGCCCGTCATCGGGATGCCCGAAACGGCAGCCATCTCAGTGCATGCTGCGGCGGTGGCGCCCGGCCAGGACGCAGTCGCCGTGCAGCAACAGCGTCGCGACGCGGACGAATTCCTCGATCTCGGCGAGCGCGGCTTCGTCCTCCTGGTCGCCGTCGGCCTGGGCGGTGGCCATCGCCAGCTTCGCCAGGTCGGCCAGTGCCTCGGTCGCTTCGTCCGACAGTTTCGGCTCCGCGCCTGCGGCGAGCCCGAACGCACCCAGGAACCCGCGGCACCAGTCGAACAGCGCGCCGCTGCGTTCCTCCAGCGTGGCGTCGGCATCGGGAAGCAGCAGCTCGAAGCCGAAATCACGGTCCTCGAGTTGCGCGGCGCTGGCAGCCAGCAACCGCTCCAGTGCGCCATCGGGCACCGGTGCCGGCTGCGCATCGTCGGCCATCACCCGGCCCAGCCACCCGGCACCGGTGGCGCCGCCCCCCGCCAGCCAACCACAGGTCGCGCCGTGCAGTTCGGGCGCCGACATGGCCAGGCCGAGCGACGTGGCCTCTGCGGCCACGTCGGCAAGCGGGGGCAATTCCATGGAGGAAGTCGACATCGGACGGAGTTTAGCAATGGCCCTGCGCACGCCGGCTACACTCCGTGGCGTTGCATCACTCCCAGCGGTGTCCGTGCGTTTTCACGTCTCCCTAGCCGCCACGCTGTGCGCACTCGGCCTGGCGCTGGCAGCCCCGCAGCGCGCGGACGCGACCGTGCGCGATTTCTACTTCAAGCGGCTGGGCACCGAACAGGGCCTGGCACAGAACACCGTGACCGCGCTGGACGAGGACGACCAGGGATTCGTGTGGGTCGGCACCCAGGGCGGCCTGCACCGGTTCGATGGCGAACGCTTCCGCGCCTGGCGCCACGACCCCAACGATCGTTCGAGCCTGCCCGACAGCTTCGTCACCGCGATCGAGGTCGAAGCGGGTCGCGCCGTATGGGTGGGCACATATTCCCAGTACGTCGTCAGGCTGGACCTGCGCACCGGCGATTTCCAGCGCTTCGCGCCCGCGGCCGACGACTCCCGGCACGTCCGCAGCCTGCTGGTCGAGGATGGCCAGGCCTGGATCGGGACCGGTGCCGGCCTCGAGCGGCTGGACCCGGAGACCGGCAGGCGGACCCGCGTGCTGCGCCTGGACGACCGGGGCGCCGGGCGGCAGGCATTGGCGAGGGACGCGAGCGGCACCGTCTGGTTCGGCGCCGGCGCTGGCCTCTACCGGGTCGCCGGACCAGGCGGAGGGCACCGGATCGGTCCGGCGGCACCGGTGAACGCCTTGTTCGTCGCCGCGGACGACCGGCTGTGGATCGGGCGCGACGACGGGCTGTTCCGGCTGGCCCCGGGGGAACGGTCGCTGCAACGGGCCTGGCCTGCACCGGGGGCGCCACCGTCCGATGTCCGCGCCGTGGTCCAGGCGCCCGATGGGCGCCTGTGGCTGTCGATCGCGGCGGAGGGCCTGGTCCGTTTCGATCCCGACACCGGCGCGACCCAGTGGCTCCGGGAAGACCCGGCGGTGCCGGGCAGCCTCCCGGAGGCGTCGGTGGGCGCGCTGCTGGTCGACCGCAGCGGCCAGCTCTGGATCGGTGGACAGATCCGCGGCGTGGCCGTCACCAACCCCGCGGGCGCGCGCTTCGCCTACCTGGTCGACCGCGCCGGTGCCGCGCCGGTGGCGACGAACAGCATCCGCGCGGTGGTCGAAGGCGACGACGGTGCGTTGTGGATCGGCAGTGACGCGGGACACCTGCTGCGCTACCGGCACGAGGAGGGGTTCGAGGATCTCGCCGCGCTGCTCCCCGACCAGTGGCGCGCCCCGGCCGGCAGCGCTTCCCCGGCGCGGATCATGGCGTTCGAGCGGGCCGGCGCGAACCGGCTCTGGGCGGCGACGACGCGGGGCCTGCTGCTGCTCGATACCGCGGCGCTCACCGCCAGGCAGGTCGACCTGCCTGATCGTGCCATGCCCGGCCTGCGCAGCATCGACCGGGGCGCCGATGGCACGTTGTGGTTGGGCAGCAATGGAGAAGGCCTGTTCCGCTACCGGCCGGACACGGGACGGCTCCAGCGCGTCGCCGGGGCGGGCGACGGACGCGGCGGCCTGGTCCACGCGGTGGAAGTGGACCGCGAAGGGCGCGTCTGGTTTGCCACAAGCGACGGCCTGGGACTGCACGAACCGACCAGCCGTCGGCTGCGCTGGTTCCGCCATGGCATCGAGGATCCCGCGAGCCTCGCCGGAGACCTGGTGCGCTCGCTGCACGAAGGCGCCGACGGGACGCTCTGGGTCGGGACGCACTCGGGCCTCAGCCGCGTCCGCGAATCCGCCGGGCGGATCACCTTCGAGCACCCGATGGAGCGCCCGCTCGAGGAACGGGCCGTGCAGACGGTCTTCAGCATGGCCGAGTCCCCGGAAGGCACGCTCTGGCTGGGCACCGACAACGGCATCGCGCGGTTCGAGCATGCGCCCGGCGAGGCGCACGGGCGGGTCACGCGGTACAGCCTGTCGGACGGCCTGCAGGACGTCGAATTCAACGGCGGCGCGGCCACCATGCTCGCCGATGGCCGGGTCGCGATGGGCGGAGTGAGTGGCCTGAACCTGTTCGATCCGGCACTCGTGCGGGAGACGGCGTACGACGCACCGCTGCGCCTGCTCGGTGTCCGGGTCGGCGCCGACGCACCGCGCGACGGCACCGTGCTCTGGCCACCACGCGAACTGCGGGTTCCCGGCGATGCGGGGATCGTGCGCCTGCGCGTCGGCGCGCTCGACCATGCGGCGTCCTCGCCTACGCGGTACCGGTACCGCCTGCAGGGCCTCCACGACGACTGGATCGACAACGGGACCCGCAACGACATCACGTATACAGGCCTGCCATCGGGCGAATACGCGCTTCAGGTGGAAGCGACGGGCCGGGACGGGACGTGGAACGCCACCGGCCTGCAGCTGCCGGTCATCGTGGCCCCCCCCGCCTGGCGCCAACCGTGGTACCTGGCGGCGTATGCGGTGGCGGCGCTGCTGTTGCTCGCCGCCCTTGCGGGGACGTGGCTGCGCCGGCGCGCGCGCGAGCGCGGGTACTTCGGCCAGATCCGCGAGCGCGAGGAACGGCTGAAGCTCGCGCTCTGGGCGTCGGGCGAGCAATTCTGGGACTACGATCCGGTTCGCGGCACGCTGCACTGGATGCGCGGCGACGAATCCGTGGGCCCCGACGCGGACATCGGGTTGTCGATCGCCAGTGCGGACGAGTTGCAGGTCCACCCGGAGGACCTGCCCGACGTGAAGGACCGCATGCGCCGGCACCTGCGCGGCGAGGAGGGCCTGTTCCTCTCCGAACACCGGGTACGGCGCCCCGACGGCGGCTGGACCTGGATCCGCACGCGTGGACGCGTCGTCGAACGCAACGAAGAAGGGCGCGCGCTGCGGGTGGCCGGGACCGCCCGCGACATCAGCATCAGCCGGCGCGCGGAACGCGAGCGCCGGATCGCCTCGGAGGTGCTGCGGAGCATGAGCGAGGCCGTGACCGTGTTCGATCGCGAGTTCGGCTTCGTTTCGGTCAATCCGGCGTTTGCGCGGATGACCGGCTACCAGCAGTCCGAAGTCGTGGGCCGCCCGACCGACCTGCTGGACAGCGGCCGGCACGATCCGCGCTTCTATGCGAACTGGCGGTCCGAGCTCAAGCGCCATGGACGCTGGTCCGGCGAGATGTGGCAGCGGCGCAAGGATGGCGAGGAATTCCTCTGCTGGCTGCAGAGCAGCGCCGTGCTCGACGCCAGCGGCGAGCCCGTCCATTACGTGGCGGTGCTCACCGACATCACCGACCAGAAGCGTGCCGAACAGGAGCTGCGCTACCTGGCCAACTACGACACGCTGACCGGGCTGCCGAACCGGGCGCTGCTGTCGGAGCGGCTGTCGCGCGCCATCGTGCGTGCGCGGCGGCAACAGTCGCGGATCGCGGTGCTGTTCCTCGACCTGGACCGGTTCAAGGACATCAACGATTCGCTCGGCCATGCGGCGGGGGACCGCATCCTCCGCGCCGCGGCGGTGCGGCTGCAGGAGGTCGTCGGGCGTACGCACACGGTCGCGCGGCTGGGCGGTGACGAATTCACCGTCGTGCTGGAGGGGGTCGACGCGCCCGGCGACGCGGAGCAGGTGGCCCGCGACCTGATCGCGGCCTTCGAGGCTCCCCTGGAGGTCGACACCGACCTGGACGTGACCATCTCGCCGTCGATCGGCATCAGCCTGTACCCGGACAACGCGCAGGCGCCATCGGACCTGCTCAAGCATGCCGACACCGCCATGTACCAGGCGAAGGCCGCCGGACGCCGCACCTGCATGCGCTATGCCGAGTCGATGGACGTCCAGATCCGCCGGCGCGCGACGATGGCCGGCGCATTGCGCAAGGTGCTCGACCGGGACGAGCTGACGTTGATGTTCCAGCCGCGGATGTCGTTGCCGCAGGGGCGGATCACCGCGGTGGAGGCCCTGCTGCGGTGGGACAGCCCGGAGCTGGGCAGCATTCCGCCGGCGCAGTTCATCCCCCTCGCCGAGGAGAGCGGGATGATCCTGGAGATCGGGGAGTGGGCGCTGCGACAGGCGTGTTCCACACTGCAACGGTGGCGCGCGGAGGGCCTGGTCGACCTGGCGATGGCGGTCAACGTGTCGTCGTTGCAGTTGTTGCGGGGCGACCTGCCCGCGGTAGTCTCGCGCGTCCTTGCCGAAACCGGCGTGCCCGCCTCCGCACTCGAACTCGAGCTCACCGAGAGCGTGATCATGGCCGGGGCCGAGCACACGATGGCGACGCTCCAGGCGTTCCGGCGCACGGGCGTGTCGCTCGCGATCGACGACTTCGGGACCGGGTATTCGTCGCTGGCGTACCTCAAGCGCCTGCCGATCACCACGATCAAGATCGACAAGGAGTTCATCGACGACCTGACCCGCGACCCGGACGACGAGGCGATCACCAGCACGGTCATCACGATGGCCCATTCGCTGGGCCTGGTGGTGGTGGCGGAGGGCGTGGAGAACCCTGCACAGGTGCAGTTCCTGCGCGAGCACGGCTGCGACGAGATCCAGGGGTACTGGCTGGCGCCGCCGCTGGAGCCCGCCGACTGCCTGGCATTCGTCCGCAACCGGGTGGCGACGCCTCACGTCGCGCCCGGCGTGGGCGCTCCTTGACCGCCCCCCGGCCGCTGCCTATCTTGCCGGCCATGGATGCAGACGACACCAGCGCCCGGCTCCGCGCCCTGGCCGAACGCGTGGAGGCGCTGGCCGCGCACGCGCAACGGCTGGCGGAAGAGAACCGGAGCCTGCGCCAGCAGCAGGAGCAGCTGTCCGGCGAACGCTCGCAGTTGCTCGCCAAGAACGAGCAGGCGCGGACCCGGGTCGAGGCGATGATCGCCCGGCTGAAGTCGCTCGAGCAGAACACGTGAGGCGCGCATGAGCAGCAGCACCAGCGAGCCGGTCGTCATCCGCATCCTCGACCGCGAGTACACCGTCGGTTGCGGGCCCGACGAACGCGACAGCCTGTCGGCCGCGGCACGCCTGCTGGACGCCCGGATGCGCGAGATCCGCGGCGGCAATCGCGTCGCCGCGCTCGACCGGGTGGCGGTGCTGGCGGCCCTGAACCTGGCGCATGAACTGCAACAGCTGCGCGACGACAATGCGCGACGCGACCGCGACGTCAAGCGCACGCTCGACACGGTGGAGCAGCGGCTCGACGCGTTGCTCGACACCTGAATCGGCGCCATCGCGACCGACGGACGGGGATGCGCGGCGCGCCCGTTTCGCTATACTTTTCCTGCGTCCTCTGCCGTGCCCGACGGCGCGCGCAAACATTCGCCTTGTCCCTTAATGACGACCACGGGGATGCAGCGGATGCCAGGAGTGCAGGTCCGCCTTGCAGCGGGAAGCCCGACGGCATCCAGGCATTCCCACTTGAACCCCGGGTTCAAGGTCGTTTGGCGTGCATCGTCATGGCGGAGGATGTTCCTGTTCCGGAGAAAGCCCGCCCTGGTGCGGGCTTTTTTCGTTGCGTCGCGCCGGGTAGCGTAGGCGCATGACCCGCTCCCAGACCGAACGTGCAGCGCTGCGCGCCACCTTGCGTGACCGCCGCCGGGCGCTTTCCCCGGCCGACCGCATGTCTGCTGCTGAGCGGGTTGCCGCACGCCTCGCCGCGCTGCCCTTCATGCCCCGGTCGGGACGAGTGGCGGGCTACTGGGCGATGGATGGCGAGATCGCGCTGCACGCGTGGCAGATGGGCTTGCCGGCTGGCGTCACGTATTGCCTGCCGGTTCTGCACGCTGATCGTTGCCTGCGCTTCGCGCCCTGGCGACCGGGTGCGCCGCTGGTGTCGAACCGGTTCGGCATCCCCGAACCGGACGTCCCTCGGGATGCGTTGTTGCCCGGTGATGCGATGGCCTGCGTGGTGATGCCACTGGTCGGGTTCGATGCGACCGGCCAGCGGCTCGGCATGGGTGCCGGCTGGTACGATCGCACGTTCGCGTTCCGGCGGGACGCCTCCCGTTCGCCATGGCTGGTGGGCGTCGCGTTCGCGCTGCAGCAGGTGGATGCGCTGGCCGCCGAACCATGGGACGTGCCGCTGGATGCCCTGTGCACGGAACGCGACACCTTCCTTTTCCAACCGGAGCTGCCTGCAGCGTGAGCACGCGCAAGCGCCATTGGCTGATGAAGTCCGAACCGGGCGATTTCTCGATCGACGACCTGGCGCGCGTGCGAACCGAGCCCTGGACCGGCGTGCGCAACTACCAGGCACGCAACTTCATGCGCCAGATGAAGGTCGGCGACGAGATGTTCTTCTACCACTCCAATACCGAGGTCCCGGGGATCTACGGGATCGGGGCGATCGTCACCGCGGCCTACCCGGACCCCACCCAGTTCCAGCCCGGGTCCAAGTACCACGACCCGAAGGCAACCCGGGAAGAGCCCCGCTGGTTCATGGTCGACGTGGGATTCGTGCGCAAGCTGCGGCGGGCCATCACCCTGCAGGAAATCCGCGAACATGCAGACCGGCTGGGCGAAGAGTTCGAGCTGATCCGCCGGGGCTCGCGCCTGTCGGTGCTGCCGGTCTCCGCCGCGCAGTGGAAGCTGCTGCTGGCACTGGAATGACCACACTGGAATGAACCGGGGTACCGCATGAGCGAAGCCAAGCGCCTGGCCGGCGAAAAGGCCATCGACTACGTCGAGGACGGGATGGTCGTCGGGGTGGGCACCGGGTCGACGGTCGCGTTCTTCATCGATGCGCTGGCGCGGATCCGAAACCGGATCGAAGGGGCGGTCTCCAGTTCGTCCCAGAGCACCGAGCGCCTGCGGGCGCACGGCATCGAGGTCCTGGAGCTCAACAACTGCGGGACCCTTCCCCTCTACGTCGACGGCGCGGACGAGTGCGATCCGGGCAAGTGCCTGATCAAGGGAGGCGGCGCGGCACTCACCCGCGAGAAAGTCATCGCGCAGGCCAGCGAGCGTTTCGTCTGCATCATCGATCCCGCCAAGCGGGTCCCGGTGCTGGGGCGGTTCCCGCTACCGGTGGAAGTGATCCCGATGGCCCGAAGCCTCGTCGCGCGTGAACTGGTCGCTCGATGTGGCGGCCAACCGGTCTGGCGGGAAGGCGTGACCACGGACAACGGCAACTGGATCCTGGACGTGCATGGCCTGTCTATCGAGGATCCGGTGGCCCTGGAGCGTGAACTCGAGCAGATCCCCGGCGTCGTCTGCACGGGCCTGTTCGCGCGACGACGCGCCGACATCGTAATCGTCGGCGGCGAGCCACCGGAAACCTTCTGAGACCGGTTTCCTGCGCGCAAAGAAAAACCCCGGCAATATGCCGGGGTTTTTGGTGGTAAATGCTCAG
>CAMPJU010000012.1 GCA_946886995.1 uncultured Lysobacteraceae bacterium | reverse complement strand
CCTCGGCCTGGCGTTGCAACTCCGCCTTCCGCGCCGCCTCGTCCTCCTCGGAAGTCGTCTTCTCGTGCAGCGACAGGGACACGCCGGGGCCGTCCGTGGGCTCGCCGCGCCGGCTCCTGAGCTTGATGTGCAGCCGCAGTTCGTTGGCGGAGTCTGCATTGCGGATCGCCTCTTCGTAGGAGATCAGGCCGTCGTTGTAGAGCTCGAACAAGGCCCAGTCGAACGTCCGCATGCCCAGTTCGCGCGACTTGTTCATGACGCCCTTGAGCTCGTTGAACTCCCCCTTGAAGATCTTCTCGGCGATGGTCGGCGTATTGATCAGGATCTCGATGGCGGCCACCCGGCCATTGCCGTCCTCGGTCCGGATGAGGCGCTGGGAGATGACCGCGCGCAGGTTCGCGGAAAGATCCATGAGCAATTGCGTGCGGCGCTCTTCCGGGAAGAAGTTGACGATCCGCTCCATCGTCTGGCTGGCGCTGTTGGCGTGCAGGGTGCTCAGGCACAGGTGGCCGGTCTCGGCGAAGGAGATCGCATGCTCCATCGTCTCCGCGTCCCGGATCTCGCCCACCAGGATCACGTCGGGCGCCTGCCGCAACGTGTTCTTCAGCGCGTGATGCCAGCTGTGGGTGTCCACCCCGACCTCGCGATGGGTCACGAGTGACTTCTGCGACACGTGCGCGTACTCGACCGGATCCTCCACGGTGATGATGTGCCCGGCGGACGTCCGGTTGCGGTGGTCGACCATCGCGGCCAGCGACGTGGACTTGCCAGAGCCCGTGCCGCCGACCAGCAACACCAGGCCGCGCTTGTTCATCACGACGTCCTTGAGGATCTCCGGCAGCCGCAACGTCTCGAAGTTGGGGATCTCCGCGGCGATGGTGCGGACCACCATGCCCACCTGCCCCTGCTGCACGAACACGTTCACGCGGAACCGCGACACGCCGGGCAGCGCGATCGCGAAGTTCGATTCCAGGTCCGCCGCGAACTCGGCGCGCTGCTTGTCGTTCATCAGCGCGTCGGCGAGCTTCGCCGTCACGGCGCCGGTCAGCTTCTGCTCCGTCAGCGGCGTCATCTGCCCGTGCGCCTTCATGCTGGGCGGGAAATCGTGGGCGATGAACAGGTCCGACCCACCGGCCTTCACCATCGCCGCCAGCAGCTTGTGCATGTAGTCGCGCGCCTGTTCCACGGTCAACGACATCGTTCCGATCACCTGCAATTCCGGGCCGCCGATGGTGTCAGCTGCGCCGTTTCCGGTCCGTGATCCGCCGCACATCGGGCGACTTCCGGGCAGCGATCGCCCGCACCGGCGGCTACAATGCGGTTCGTCCCACCCAGGATTCCCATGGCGCCCAAGGCCACCGTCGTCAAGGCCGAACTGCAGGTCAGCGACATGGACCGGCACTACTACGCCACCCATGCGCTCACCCTCGCGCAGCACCCGTCCGAAACCGACCTGCGCTTGATGGTGCGCGTGCTCGCCTTCGCGCTGCATGCCGGCGAGCGCCTGGAATTCGGCCGCGGGCTCAGCAACGAGGACGAGCCGGACCTGCTGCGCCGCGACTACACCGGCGACATCGAACTCTGGATCGACCTCGGCCAGCCCGACGAGTCGCGGGTCAAGAAAGCCTGCGCGCGTGCGCAACAGGTGGTCGTCGTCAATTACGGTGGCAACAGCGCCAGGCTCTGGTGGGATCGCGTCGCACCGGCGCTGCGGCGCCTCGGGAACCTGACGGTGGTCGATCTTCCCGCGGATGCCGTGGAACAGCTTCCCGCGCTGCTGTCGCGCGGCATGCGACTCAATTGCATGATCCAGGACGGCGAAGTGCATCTGCTCGGCGAGCACTCCGGCGAGGTCGCATTGCGACCTGAATACAGGCACGGGAACGCGCGCGCTTGATGACGGCATGAAACCGTGGCGTGGCGTTTGACGGTGCAATGACGGCCACCCGCGAATAATGCAACGGGCATCCAAAACAGGAGGCCCGCACGCATGACCACTTCATCCCCCCCATCCGACGGCGGCGCTCGCGGCACTGGCCGGGTTCGCGATGACGTCCACCGGACCGTCGACGACGCCCGCCAGGGCGCAGCCGGTCGCGTCGACGGCATCGCCGACAGCATCGATGCCGCCGCCCGGAACCTCGACCAGGAAGACATGACCCGCCTGTCCGGCTACGTCCACGACATGGCGCAGTCGCTGACCGGGTTCTCCCGGGACCTGCGCGAGAAGAGCGGCGACGAGATGCTGCAGGACATCAAGCGCATCGCGCACCGCAACCCCGCGCTCTTCCTGGGCGGCAGTGTCGCCATCGGGTTCGGCCTTTCGCGCTTCGCGCGCGCCACCCGTTCCCGCGAGCGGCACATGCCGGTCCCGATGGACCAGGCACGGGCCGACCTCACGCCCACGAGTGCCAAGTCCCCCAAGTCCCCCGACTACGGAGACCTGCCATGAATACCCGGAGCGAAGACTTCACCGATACCACCGCAGCATCGCGTTTCCGCGCGGACGCTGCCCATTCGATGGAAGAGGACCGGTCCACGCGGTCGATCCTGCGCGAACTGATGCAGGAAGTGCCGAACCTGTTCACGAAGGAGCTCGCGCTGGCCCGCGCCGAGATGCGCGAGAACGTGGAACAGACCCGTCGCGGCGCGATGGAGGTGTCCGCGGGCGGCGTGGTCCTGGTCGGCGGCTATGTCGTGTTGTTGATGGCCGCCGTCTACGGACTGTCGACGGTGATGGAACCGTGGCTGGCCGCGCTGCTGGTGGGTGGCGTCGCCTCCGTCATCGGCTACGTGATGGTCAGGTCCGGCGCCCGCCACTTCAGCGCCCGCGACCTGCGCCCCGAGCGCACCATCGATTCCGTCCACAAGGACGCCGACGCAATCCGAGGAGCACGCCATGGCTACCACTGACCGCATCCGCATGGAGTCGCACCGCGACCCCGACCAGCTTCAACGCGAGATCGACGCCCAGCGCCAGCACGTCTCGTCCCTGATCGGCGCACTGGAGGACCGCTTCTCCCCGGGCGAGCTGGCCAGCACCGTGCTTGGCGCCGGCAAGGACGGCGGCAAGGACTTCGCCAGGAACCTGGGCCACGCAGTCCGGGCCAACCCGGTCCCGGCGCTGCTGACCGCCGGCGGGATGCTGTGGCTCTACGCGCAGCGCGACCGTCCCATCCACCGTGATCCGTACGAGGTTTCCGACGAGGGACCCGGCGTCCGCGACAAGCTGTCCGGCAAGTGGAGCAATACCCGGGACAAGGCCGGCATCAAGGCCCATGAAGCCCGGATCGGGTTCGACAACATGCTGGAAGACAACCCCGTCGCACTCGGCGCGCTCGGGATTGCCGCCGGTGCGATGCTCGGCGCGATCCTGCCTTCGACCGAGTCGGAAGACCGGTGGATGGGCGAGATGCGCGACCGCGTGGCCGAGGACTTCAAGTCCAGCGCCAGCGACGCCACCCGGCCCGACGGGGGAGGTCGATCGACCGCCCACTGATCAGTGGGCGACGTCGACCACCAGGCGCGCCGGGTCCGCCAGCACCTGCGTGCGGTAGCCCGCCTTGCCGGCAAGCCCCGCAACCCAGGTCACCTCCGCTTCGAAGTCGCAGGTGCGCACCAGTTCGCGCACCGCGACCAGGCCCGGCGTGCGCCGCATCGGGCCACTGGTGCCCTCGCCCGCCTCGGTGTGCGCGTTCGCACCACTGAAGCGCACCTGCAACCACGCCGTGCCCTCAACCGGCATGCCATGCCCGCTGCCGCACTGGATGATCGGCGCCGCGACGTACGACACGTCCCACTGCGGCAGGCCCACGGAATCGAACTCGAACACGATCCGGTCGAAACCGTCGTGGCCCGCGGTGCGGACCGCGTGCAGGATGGGCGCGTCCGGGCCGGTGCTGGTGACATCGGCTCGCGTGGCTGCCGTGGTGTACGCCGGCGGCTCCCCGTCCATCTCGGGCGGCATCGAGTCGACGGATGCGGGCTCGGGTGGGGCGGCCGCTGCGTCGCCCGGTGCCGCGGGTTCGGCCGGCGACGCCACCTGCGTGCCTGGCTCGGCACACCCGGCGACGACCAGGGTTGCCAATAGCAGCAGGACCTTCATGCCGGCTTTTCGTGCTTCACGTGCGGCGCCAGGAAGCGCATGTAGTCCGACTTGCCGATGGGCGCGCCCAGCATCCGCAGGATCGCGTACGCGGTGGTGACGTGGAAATACAGGTTCGGCAGCAGGTACTCGCTGACGTACTGGTGGCCCGGCAACATGCAGTAGCGCCCGGGGCCCAGCCCGATCCGCTTGGTCTCGTCGAGTTTCGCGTCGGTGGCATCGATCGCCGCCACCATCGCCCGCGTCTTCGCGATGGCCGCATGTGCCTGTTCCGCCGAGGTGATGCTGTCAGGCGCCAGGTTGTCGATCGGCTCGCCGGCGCACCACTGCGAGAAGCCCCGCGGCTGGTTGCAGGCGAACGCGACCTGCGCCGAAAACGGAAGCATGTCTTCGGCCAGTCGCGCGTGCATGAAGTCGTCGGGATTGGCGAACTGCGTTTCGCCGATGTCGAGGATGTGTTCCAGCGTGTCCAGGCGCGACCGGAAGATGCGCCTGGTGTCGTCTATCGTGGTGGGCACGGGCGCTCCTGGGGGAGGAAAACGGGCGTGGCCTCCCCGGAGGGATGGTAGACCACGCCCGCGCCCGCGTGCAGGGTCAGTGGCGGGACGACTCCATCGCCCACTTCTTGTCACGCATCAGGTCGTGCTGCGCCTTGACCTGGGGAAGGTAGCTCTGGACCGCCGTCCTGACGGTGGCAGGGGTGTCCTGGTCGGTCAGCGTGTCGTTGAACGCCTCGAGCATCCGGTCCTCGGACGCCTCCAGCTGCGCCACGTAGCCGTAGTCGCCCCCGCCCAGCTTCGCCCGGACGTCGCCGTACAGCTTGTTGAGGCTGCCGCGGAACGTGCCATCCCGGTCGGGCGTCGCGCCCTCCGCCCCGACCTCGCTCGACAGCGCGCCGACCAACTGGCCCTTCGATGCGGCCATCTCGCGGAACAGCGACTGCAACTGGGGATTGTCGGCCTTGGTCGCGGCGTCGCCGTAGAACTCGGCGCTGTCGCGGGTCACCGCGATCAGCTCGTTGAGCGTCTCGATCTTCTCGTCGCGGATGTTGTTCGTCTGCATTGATGTCTCCTTTCGGTCGTGGATGACGATCTCCAGTGTCGCAATCGCGGCGTCATGCCGACGTCGTTTTCCGAGGCACACCGCCGCACTTCAGCCTCGCCACACACAGGCGCCATTCATCCGACGCACAGGCACGCCACCCTGCAGGCGACCGCACCGGATGCATGAGATGACGAGTCCACAACGCGCGTTCGATGTCGTCGTGGTGGGCGCGAGTTTCGCCGGCGCCGCCTGTGCCATCGCCGCGGCGCAACGCGGATTGCGCGTCTGCGTGCTCGAGCGCAAGCGCGACCCCGGCGACAAGCTGCGCACCACCGGCATCATCGTCAAGGAAGCCGCCGAGCAGACGCTGCTCGATCGCCTGCCCACCGGCATCACCCGCCGGATCGAGGAAGTGCGCCTGTATGCGCCCAGCCTGAAGCAGGTCGCGTTGGCGGCGCCCGGCTACTACTTCCTGACCACCGACACGCCCGCCGTGATGCGCTGGCTGGCAGCCCAGTTGCGCGAGCACGGCGTGGACCTGCGCCTGGGTGCGTCGTTCACCGGATGCGCGCGCATCGACGGCGGCTGGCGGGTGGATGGCCTCGGCGACACCCGTTACCTGGTCGGCGCCGACGGTGCCCGCTCGCGGGTCGCGCGCCACTGCGGCCTCGGCGAAGTCCGCCAGTTCCTCTACGGCATCGAGTACGAGTTCCCGGGCGCACGGCTGGCACATCCGGATGCGTTGCACTGCTTCATCAGCAAGCGCTACGCGCCCGGCTACATCGGCTGGATCACCCAGAACCCGACTGGCGTGCAGGCCGGACTGGCCCTGCGCCACGATCCGGACCATGCACGCGTCCCCGACATCGACGGCTTCCTGCTGCGCGTGGGGATGGCGGGTGGATTGCCGCGCCGCCTGGTGCCGGGACATACCCGCGCAGGCCTGATCCCGTGCGGCGGCCCGGTCTTCGACATGGCGCGCGACCGGGCGATCCTCACCGGGGACGCCGCCGGCATCGTCTCGCCCGTCACCGCGGGCGGGATCCATTCCGCGTGGGAACACGGCTGGGCCGTCGGACGCGCGATCGCGGCCGGCCTGCGGGACGGCGGCCCCGCGCCGGAGCAGGTCGCGATCGACGCCGCGCCGCGCTTCCGCGCCAAGCGCGCGCTGCGCTGGGCGTACGACCGGCTGCAGTTCGACTGGCCGTTCGACCTGCTGCTGCATTCCCCGCCGTTGCGCTGGGCCGCAAGCCAGGTCTACTTCCACAAGCGCAGGGCCTGACCCGCGCGCTACACCGTCCGCTCACCCGCGCATTGCTAGAACGTGGGCCCACGGATCCACGCGGAGCGCACGATGGCGGACACCCTCGAACTCGAAGCGAAGTTCTGGAAGCACCTGCACGACGACCGCACGGTCATGCTCGGCGGCAACGGGATCGCGCCGCGCCCGATGACGGCGATCGCCGAAGGCGAGCGCGCGCCGATCTGGTTCTTCACCGCGCGCGACACGGACCTGGGCGAGGCGCTGGACGCCAGGCCGTCGGTCGACGCGGTGGCCACCTTCGCGTCCAGGGACCACGAACTGTTCGCCAGCCTCTCCGGCGCTCTCGTCGCCGACAACGACCCGGCCGTCATCGATCGCCTCTGGAATCCGTTCATCGCCGCCTGGTTCGAGGGCAAGGACGACCCCAAGCTCCGCCTGCTGCGCATGGACGCCGCCGATGCCCAGGTCTGGCTCAACGAGCACAGCCTGATCGCGGGCACCAAACTGCTGCTGGGCATCGACCCGAAGAAGAGCTACGAGGACAAGGCCGGCAAGGTCGACCTCGGCGACGCGGACTGACCGGCAGCGACGGCCAGTCCGCAGGAACGGTCAACGATCGGCTGTCGCTTGCGCGTGCGCGGCCTTCAGGAACAGGTGCGCACCCAGCAGCCACGGGACCACGAAGCACGCGATCGGCAGCACGGCGACGACGTCGCCGGCGATGAACGCGTAGATCGCCATCAACCCCTGCGCGGCGGCGGCCGCCTGCATCGACCGCGCGATGCCCCGCGGGCGGAAACCAGAAAGGATCGCGCCCACGACGGCGAGCAGGATCACGCCGCCGAACAGCAGGTTGGCCGGGTTGCCCTCGTCACCGACCATCCCCACGGCCAGGTTCACCCAGACGGTGAGGAAGCAGGTCAGGATCGCGACGGCCGCGCCCGCGCGATATGCCCAGCTGGACGACATCCGCGTCGCGATTTCATAGCCGCCGCAGGCCATGGCCAGCAGCGCGCCCATGACGATGAAGTCCTCCGGGCCCCAATCGACCCCCGGCGCCTGGAACTGCATCGCGATCGCCGGGATCGAGAGCAGCACCGCCGCCCCGCCCCAGATCGCGAGGCTCCAGCGGTTCCCGCGGCCATTGCTGCCTTGCGTCGTGTCGCCTGCCATTGTCGAGCCCTCCTGGTCGGGCTGATTGCCCGGGAGCAGGATCCCCCCCGATCGTGCCGCGTCCATGGCGTTCGTGTGAAGTCGGTACGAAGTGGGGCCGCGGGGCCCGCGCGCCCCGCCGTCAGCGCGAATCGACGTCGGGAACGTCGTCCATCGCACCCCGCGCGCCGTCCCAGCCGGAATTGATCACGCTGAAGGTGCCGTCGCTCTCGAGGACCACGGCATCGATCGACTCCAGTGACGCGTGTCCGTGCGACCGCACTGCCGCCAGCAATTCGCCGCGGGACACCCGTTGCTGTTTCATCGCGGCTTCGCGAACGGCCCCGTCGCGCAGCAGCAGCGTCGGCTGGTTCTTGACTGCGCGGCGCACGCGATCGGACCGCACCGACAACCAGGTGATGGCGTACTGCAGCATGATGAGCAGCCCCATGCCGAGGAGCCCCTCGACCAGTGCCACGTCCTTCGTCAGCAGCACCGTGGCCAGCGTCGAACCCAGCGCGATGGTGACGATCAGGTCGAACGCATTCCACTTCGATACCGTGCGCTTGCCCGTGACCCGCAACCAGGCAACGAGCGCCAGGTATGCGAGCGTCCCGACCACGAGGACACGCAGCAGTCCGTCCCAGCTGTCGAAGAACATGTCGTTGCTCCGTCTCGACCCACGGTCATTCACGCACGACCGGCGTGGACAGGCCGTCAGTCGGCTCGGCGACGGGGCACTCGCGCCCGGGCGATCAGGCGCGGCGGAGCAAGCGACCGCTCCGTGCGACCGGTTCACCTGCTTCGAACGCGGGCTCGCCGTTCACCAGCACGAGGTCGAATCCTTCGGCCTGCAGGGTCGGTGACACGTAGTCGGCCCGCGCCCGCACCTTCGCCGGGTCGAACAGCACGACGTCGGCGATGGCGCCGGGGCGGATGGTTCCGCGATCGGTGAGACCCACGATCGCGGCGGGCAGCGATGTCATCTTGCGCACCGCCTCCTCGATCGAAAGCAGTGGCCGCCTGGCCACGAACTCCTCGATCAAACGCGCGAACGTCCCGGCGGATCGCGGGTGGCTGCCACCGGGCGACCCGTCGCTGCCCAGCGCCACGAAAGGCGCCTGTAGCAGGCGGTCCTGCAGCGCGCGATCCATCACGAAGTGCGCGGCCTGGCCACCGCCGGGACCGATCTCCACCAGCACGTCGGCGAACGCCATGCCGCGTTCGGCCGCGACCCGCGCCAGTGTCTTGCCCGCGTGCGGTCCGGTCCCGAACAGCAGTGCGTCCGGACCGTTGCGCTGCGTCATCCGCTGCTGCAGGAATGCGCGCAGCTCGTCGCGGCGCGCGGCAACGACCGCCGCGTAATCCGCAGGGGGCAGCGCCCATTCGGGAAACAGGATCGCCACGCCGGTGTAGCTCGCGTCGTACGGATACGCATCGGCCGTGAGCGCCTTGCCACCGTCGCGCAGGTCCCGGATGAAGGCCAGCAACCCCTCGGCCTCCGCTTCGCCCTTTCCGTAGACCATCTTCAGGTGCGACACGTGGGCGCGCGCCGGCCCGCTGGCGGCCACCAGCTCGCGGATGGAGTCGCGCACGTCGCCGACGTCCTCGTTGCGCATGTGGCTCATCGCGACGCCATCGTGGCGCGCGATCACCGGGCCGAGGCTGGCGAGCTCGCGCGTCTCCGCGTAGCGCCCGGGGACGTATTCGAGCCCGGTGGACATGCCGAACGCGCCGGCACGCAGGTCGGCTTCCAGGATCGACTGCAGCCGCGCGAGCTGCGCGTCGCTCGGCCGGCGCGTGCCATCGTCGATCCCGGCCCGGCGGCGCAGCGCACCGTGGCCGGACAGCGTCGCGACATTGACGTCCGGCGTGGCGGCGGCCATCGCCTCCATCCATGACGCCAGGCTGTCCGCTGCAAGGCCGTTGCCCTCGAGCGAAGGGCTGCCGCCATCCTGTCCCAGCAACACGGTGGTCACGCCCATCGCCAGGGACTGGGTGTAGGCCGATTCCAGCGGGTCTCCGTGGGTGTGCAGGTCGATGAAGCCCGGCGCCAGCACACGACCGCCGCCCTCGACCACGCGCAGGCCCTTCGCCCCGGCGCCCGACAGCGCACCGATCCGGGCGATGCGGTCGCCATGCACGAGGACGTCGCTGCGCCGGCCAGGCGTCCCGGACCCGTCGACCAGCAGCACGTCGCGGAACAGGAAGCCGCCACCGCCCCCGACGCCTGGCGGCCTGGCGGCCGGCAGGCAGCCAGGCAGCAACAGCGAGGCCGAACCCGCGGCCATGGCCCCGAGGATCTCGCGCCGGGTCCAGCCTGGCTGCCGCATCGTCACGCTCCGCCGGTCACCAGATCCGGACCCGATCCTCCGGCGCGACATACAGCGGATCGCCCGGCTCGACGCCGAACGCGGTGTACCACGCATCCATGTTGCGCAGCGGCGCGAACGCGCGGATGTGCCCCGGCGAGTGGGTGCCGTTGACCAGCTGCTGGCGCAGTGCATCGTCCCGCCACAGCGTGCGCCACACCTGCGCCCAGCCCATGAAGAAGCGCTGCTCGCCGGTGAAGCCGTCGATGACCGGTGCCGGCTGGCCGTCCAGCGAACGGCGATAGGCTTCCAGCGCGATGGTCAGGCCGCCCAGGTCGCCGATGTTCTCGCCCATCGCGACCTTGCCGTTGATGTGCATGTCCGGCAGTTGCGGGAACTCGTACGCCTCGTACTGCCCGCCGAGCGTGGCGGCCTGCGCCTCGAATTTCGCCGCGTCCTCCGCCGTCCACCAGTCGCGCAGCATGCCGGCGCCGTCGGACTTGCGTCCCTGGTCGTCGAAGCCGTGGATGATCTCGTGGCCGATCACGCCGCCGATCGCGCCGTAGTTCACCGCCGGGTCGGCGTCCGGGTCGAAGAACGGCGGCTGCAGGATGGCGGCCGGGAACACGATCTCGTTCTTCACCGACGAGTAGTACGCATTGACCGTCTGCGGGGTCATGCCCCACTCGGCCTCGTCCACCGGCTGGCCGATGCGCACCCGGTCGTAATCCCATTCGAACGCGGCCGCACGCAGCACGTTGCCGACGACGTCACCGGATTCGATCGAGAGGTCGCCGTAGTCGCGCCACTCGTCCGGATGCCCGATCTTCAGCCCGAACCCGGCCAGCTTCCGCGCCGCTTCGGCCTTCGTCTCCGGTCCCATCCAGTCCAGCTGCGCCAGGCGCGCGCCCATGGCCGCCTTCACGTTGGCCACCAGGTCGTCCATCTTGGCCTTGGCGTCCGGCGGGAAATACAGCTGCACGTAGTCGCGGCCGATCGCCTCGCCCATCGCCATCTCGGCCAGGGCCACGCCGCGCTTCCAGCGCGGGCGCTGCTCGGGCTGGCCGGCCATGAACTTGCTGCGGAACTCGAACTCGGCGTCCACGAACGCCTTCGACAGCAGCGGCGCGGCGTTGTCGGTGGTGCGGAACGCCTGCCAGGCCTTCAGCGTCTCCAGGTCGGTATCGGCGAACACCTGTGCAACCTTGGGGAACGCCGTCACCTGGCGCAGCACCGCGCGATCGGCGTAGTCGACGCCGGCGGCGGTGAAGTACGTTGCCCACGGGAAGCCCGGCGCGAACGTGGCCATGTCGGCGAGGCCGACGGGGTTGTACGTCTTGTCGCGGTCGCGGCTTTCGGCGCGGGTCCAGTGCGCCTCGGCGATCTTCGTCTCCATCGCCATGACCTGCGCCGCGTTGGCGTGCGGCTCGTCCCACCCCGCCAGTTCCAGCATCTGGCCGATGTACTGGACGTAGCGCTCGCGCTGCGGCGCGAACTTCTCCTCCAGGTACATCTGGCGGTCGCCCAGGCCCAGGCCGGACTGGCTCAGGTAGAGGGCGTAGGTGTCCGGGTTCTTCTGGTCGTCGGAGACGTAGGCACCGAAGAACGTGCTGCCGAAGGTCTCGTTCGCCCGGCCCATCAGCGCGGCGATGTCGTCCTTGTCTTCGGCGGCGCGGATCGCGTCCAGGTGCGGCTGCAGCGGCGCTGCGCCCAGCGCCTCGATCGTCGCCTCGTCCAGGAAGCCCTGGTACAGCATTGCGATCTTGCCCGCGTCGCCGCCGGCCGCGGGGTCGTAGCCCTCCACGAGGTTGCGCACGCGCAGTTCGGACAGGTCGCGCAACACCGCGAACGAGCTGTAGGACGAACGGTCCGCCGGGATCTCGGTGGTGTCTGCCCAGTTGCCGCTGACGTATTCGAAGAAGTCGGCGCCCGGGTCGACCTCGGGGTTCATGCCGGCGGTGTCGATGCCCCAGGTGCCGTAGCGGTTGGCGTCCTGGGCGTGGGCGGCCGCGGACAGGACGAGGGCGGCTGCCGTGGCGGCCGCGAGCAGGGTCTTCTTCAAGGTGGCTCTCCGGAATAACGGTGGCGCGGGGGTATCCGACCGTTTCTACGGCCTGCCGCGCCCCGCCGGGAGTGCCAAAGGCTGGGTGCCGAGCCTCAGCCGCGCAGCAGGACGACCGGCAGCGCGACCAAGGCCAGCAGGAACGCGATGCCGACCAGCACCAGTGCCACGCGGGCGGGGTCGTCCCGGAGCACCGTCCAGAATGTTTCCGCGGTGCCGGCCTGTCGGGCGGCTTCGTACTCGGCCCGCACGCGGGTGCGGCGCTGCTCCTGGTAGGCGGCCATCAGGCGCTTCGCCTCGACGATCTCCGCGTCGTCGGTCACGAAGATGCCACCACCGGAAATGCCCCAGATGCTCGGCTTCGTTTCGTAGAACTCGATCCGGTTGTCCGCGAGCATCGCGCGCACGTCGTCGGCCTCGTCGTCGGGCACGTGGCGCAGGTTCAGGAGGAGCTTGGACATGCGCGGATCATAGCCACTTGGTGCGGGTTCCCGCTGCGCGCAGGCGATCGCGCAGCCCCCAGGTGGTCACCAGCGCGTGCCCGAGCAGGACGCCGCCGACGCCCAACAGCCAGCCACGCGTGATCCAGCCCCATGCTCCGGTCGCGGTTCCGTCGTCCCACGCCAGCCAGAACCCGATGACGACACGCGCCGCGAGCAGCAGCGTCATCGCCAGCAGCAACCAGCGGTTCGGCGTCCGGAACAACCCGCCAGGCCCGGCTTCGAAATGGTCCAGCCGCAACCCGAGCAGGCCCACGCACGCGCCGATCGCCAATCCGACCAGGCTGTCGGGCAATGCATCGGGAACCCATTGCTCCAGCAGCGCCGCGACCGCCAGGAAGACCCCGGTCGACAGCACCATCAGCCAGGCGTTGATCCGCACGAACCACGGCTGCACCCGCCGCCTGGCGCGGCCGTGCCGGTAGCGCTGGAGGATCGTGAGCGGCAGCAACACCACCCAGAGCGCGAACAGCCCCGCGACCAGCAACGGGAGGAGCAGGATCAGCGGCATCGACGCTGCCCGGCGACCGACGGCCTTCGATTCGGTGCGGGCGACGCGCCAGCCAGCAGTCGGCGGAACGTCGGGCATTCCAGGTGGCTGGGCGCCGGGCATCGCGCCGCGTGGCGCAACCCCTCCCGCAACGCCGTCAGCCGGGCGATCGTGCGGTCGAGGTCGTCCGCCTTGTTCGACAACAGCTGTCGGTCGATCTGCGGGCGCCCGTCCGCGCCCAGCATCCGGCCGATTTCCTCCAGCGTGAATCCGGCAGCGCGACCGAGCGCGATCAGCGACAACCGCTCGAGCACGCCGGGATCGAACAGGCGTCGCAGGCCATGCCGGCCGACGGACGCGATCAATCCCTTCTCCTCGTAGAAGCGCAACGTCGAGGCAGGAACGCCCGCTCGTCGGGCCACCGTCGCGATGTCCACCGGGACCCCTTGACTTCAAGTTGACTTGAAGTGGCATCGTGCCCCCAACGCCATCCGGCGACAAGTGGCCCGAGACGATGGACGTACTGTTGTGGACTGCCTGGACGGGCATCTGCGCAACCCTGGTCCTGGACGCGTGGAGCCTGGTCCGCCGCGTGCTGTTCGGCGTGCCGGCCCCTGATTACGGACTGGTCGGACGCTGGCTGGCGCACATGCTGGACGGTCGGTTCCGGCACCCGTCGATCCGGAATGCGCCTGCGATCCCGCACGAGCGGTTGCTCGGCTGGGTCGCGCACTACGCAACCGGCATCGCGTTCGCCGCGCTGCTGCCTGCGCTCTGGGGCACGGCCTGGTACCGGGCGCCAACGCCTGCCGCCTGCCTGGCCGTCGGCGTCGGCTCGGTCCTGGTCCCCTTCCTGTTGATGCAACCCGGCATGGGTGCCGGCATCGCGGCCAGCCGCACGCCGGATCCGAGCGCCGCGCGCGTCAACAGCCTGCTCAACCACGCGGTCTTCGGCTTCGGCCTCTACCTGGCGGCCCTGGCCGCCCACACCTGCCAAGGAGTCCTGTAATGCGCATTCCCGTTCGCTTCGCGCCGATCCTGTTCGGTGCTCTGCTCTCCATGATCATGGTCGCGCTCGTCTCGGCCTTCGTGCTCGGCACCAGCCAGGGCCTGCACGCCGGGTTCCTGGCGCAATGGTGGAAGAGCTGCGTGACCACCTGGCCGTTCGCCTTCGTGACAGTGACGCTGGTCGCCCCGCCGGTACGCCGGGTGGTGGCGCGATTGACGGCATGAATCCGACTGGGACGGCTCAACGCCAGTTGGCGTGCTCGCGCCAGAACGCCACGCTGCGTGCGTACGCATCGCGGTCCACGGGCACGCCGGACCCGCCCTCCTCCGGGCCCAGCGCATTGCGCAGCATCGTGATCGGCGCCATCGGCGTCTCGACCGGCTCGGCGGTGTACATGCAGCCCACGACGCCCCAGTCGGCGGTGATCGCCGTGCCCTCCTTCGCCAGTTGCCCGCGGTCGTAGAGGATCACGACCAGGTACCCGGCGACGGGTGGCTCGACGCCCTCGAACCAGCGCACCAGCACCGGCAGCTCGTCGGGC
>CAMPJU010000011.1 GCA_946886995.1 uncultured Lysobacteraceae bacterium | reverse complement strand
CTGCTGGGCAAGATGCCCGAGCCGGAAGTGGACGAAGACGCGGCGGCGGACGCGGTGGCGGACGCGGAGCCGGACGCGGAGCCGGAAGAATGAACGTCATCCTCCACTGGATCGCAGGCGTCGTCGCGCGCATCGCGCGCACCCTCGATCTCTGGCTGATGCTGCCGCTGCTCGCGCTGATGGGCATCGGCCTGGCGGTGCTGCACAGCGCGGGTGGCCAGGACATGGCGGTGGTCTACAAGCAGGGCGGGCGATTCGCGGTCGGCCTCGCGGCGCTCTGGCTGCTGTCGCGCGTGTCGCCGATGCGCCTGCGTGGTTTCTCGCCCTTCCTGTTCGGCGCCTCGTTGGTCCCGTTGCTGCTGGTGTTGCCGTTCGGCACCGGCGAACACGGGCGACATTGGCTCGGCATCCCGGGCGTGTTCGTGTTCCAGCCAGCGGAGTTGCTGAAGCTGACGCTGCCGATGATCCTGGCGTGGTACCTCAACCGGCAGCCACTGCCGCCGCGGCTTGGCACCGTGCTCGTCGCCGGGTCGCTGCTGGTCCTGCCGGTGGCGCTGATCCTGCTGCAACCGGATTTCGGCACCGCGATGCTGGTGGTGGCCAGCGGGACGTTCGCGCTGTTCCTGGCCGGCCTGTCGTGGTGGTGGTTCGGCGCGGCGGTCGGCGCGGTCGCGGCGGCCGCCCCGGTCGCGTGGTTCTGGTTGCTGCGCCCGTACCAGAAGGACCGGATCCTCACCTTCCTGGACCCGGAGTCGGACCCGCTGGGCGCCGGCTGGAACATCATCCAGTCCAAGATCGCGATCGGCTCCGGCGGATTCACCGGGCAGGGGTGGGGCGAGGGCAGCCAGTCGTACCTGGACTACATCCCGGAACACACCACCGACTTCATCTTCGCCGTGCTCGCCGAGGAGTTCGGCTGGGCCGGGGTGGCCGTCACCCTGGCGCTGTACCTGTGCGTGATCGCGCGCTGCCTGTGGATCGCCTCCGAGGCGCGCGACGGCTTCGCGCGGCTGCTCGCAGGCAGCCTGGGCCTGGCGTTCTTCGTCTACGTGCTGGTCAACGCCGGCATGATCTCGGGCCTCCTGCCGGTGGTGGGCGTGCCGATGCCGCTGCTCAGCTACGGCGGGACTTCGGCGGTCTCGCTGCTGGCGGGCATGGGGATCGTGATGGCGGTGAGGGCGCACCGGCCCGTGCACATGAGGTGAGCCCGGGCCCGGCCGTTCGCGACGCTGAATGACCGCTCACGCCCGGGTCGTACGGTCGCGACCCCGGTGCTAACCTCCCGCCGATGAGCCGAGTCCTTCCGCTGCTGGCATGCGCGCTCCTCGCCGCATGCGCGACCCAGGCGCCGCCGACCCCGCCGCCGGCTTCCACGATCGCGCCCGACGTCACCGGCGCCGCGACCACGGTCCCGGTTCCGCCGACCTCCGACGACGCCGACCTGGCGACGATGCGCGCCGACTTCATCGCGGCCACCGCCGAGCGGTTCGACCTGGAGGCCGACGCGATCGCCGCGGTGCTGGACACCGCCGAGATCCAGGACAGCATCATCGCGTTGATGTCGCGTCCCGCCGAGCGCACCCGCGCGTGGCACGAATACCGGCCGATCTTCCTCGGTGCCGAGCGCATCGCCGGCGGACGCGCGTTCCTGGCGGAGCACCGCGGAGCCCTGGAAGCGGTGGAGGCGCGCACCGGCGTGCCCGCCGAGATCATCACCGCGATCATCGCGGTCGAGACCCGGTTCGGCACGATCACCGGCAACCACCGGGTGGTCGACGCGCTGTACACCCTGGCCTTCGCCTACCCGCGGACCGACGATCCCGCCAACGCCGAGCGCGAGGATCGCCGCGAACTGTTCTTCCGGGACGAACTGGCGCATCTCTTCGCGCTCGCGCAGGAGCAGGACCTCGACCCGGCCACGCTGGAGGGCAGCTATGCCGGCGCGATGGGCTGGGGCCAGTTCATGCCGTCCAGCTACCGCAAGCATGCGGTGGATGGCGACGGCGATGGTCGCGTGGACCTGTTCGGCAACCTGGACGACGTGTTCGGCTCGATCGCCAACTACTTCCTGGAGCGCGGCGACTGGCAGCGCGGCGCGCCGGTCATGGTCCGCGCGGTGCGCGCGCCCGGCGCGGTCGAGTACAACGCGGCCGACACCGACGATCCGTTGCTGCCGCAGGCGGAACTGGCCGCCATGGGCTATCGCCCGGCCACGCCGGTGCCGGCCGACGCGCCGGCGAACATCATCCGCCTCGAGGGTGCGGCCGGTCCCGAATACTGGATGATCTTCCACAACTTCAAGGCGATCACCGAGTACAACAACTCGCGCATGTACGCGTCCGCGGTGTACCAGCTGGCGCGGGAGATCGCCGGCGACCCCGTCGGATGACGCCGCGCGGGGGCGCCCGGGGAACGGTCCTTGCGTTGCTGGTGCTCGCCGGCTGCGCCACCGCGCCGGAACAGCCGCCCGCGCCCGTGCAGGCGACGCTACCGGAACCGACGCCGCCCGCGCCAAGCAAGATCTCCCCCTACGCCCCGGCGAAGGAGGACCTGTCAAAGCGCGGCAACTACACGGCCGGCGGGTTGTACGCGCCGGGTGTTGCGGACAGCGCACCCGACGAGCTGCCACGGGTCGACCTGATCCCCGAGCCGGAAGTCGTCGCCGAACCGCGCTCGCGCTACGGCAACCGATCGCCCTACAGCGTGCTCGGCAAGTCCTACCGCGTGCTCGACAGCGCCGAAGGCTACGTGGGCCGCGGCATCGCCTCGTACTACGGGAAGAAGTTCCACGGCCGCCGCACGTCGTCGCTCGAGGTGTACGACATGTACACCTTCAGCGCCGCGCACAAGACGCTGCCGCTGCCGAGCTATGCGCGCGTCACCAACCTGCAGAACGGCGAGTCGGTGGTGGTACGCGTCAACGACCGCGGCCCCTTCCACGAGGGCCGGATCATCGACCTCAGCTATGCCGCGGCGGTGAAGCTGGGCATCCACCGGGCCGGCACGGCACAGGTCGAGGTGCGCGCCCTGGTGCCGGGCGCGCCCGCGCCGGTGGCAGAGGTCGCCGCCGCGCCGCCGTCGAGCGCGATGGACACGCTGGTCGCCGCACTGCCGGGTGCGCCCGCGATGGGTGCCGAATCCACCCCGCCCGTCGCACCCGCCGCGCCCGCACCCGCGCCCGCGCCGGTAGCGGGCGCCGGTCGCGAGGTGGTCCTCCAGGTCGCCAGTTTCTCCGCGCGCGCGAATGCCGAGCGCGCCGTCGCGCGGCTGCAGGCCGCGGGCATCGAGGGCGCGCAGGTGCTCGATGCGTTCGCGGGCGGCCGACCGGCCTGGCGGGTCAGGATCGGGCCGCTGGCCGAGGGCGATGCCGCTGGCCTGGTGGCGCGCATTGCAGGCCTGGGCTTCGGCGAACCGCAGGTCCTGCGCGATCGCTGACGGCCGCGCGTGGCGCCATGCTCGCCCCTGCACGCCCCCTTCCCTAGAATCACCGGTTCGCCGCAGGAGACACCCACACGATGAAGCCCTTCGCCATCACCGGCCGCATGTTCCTCTTCGCCGCCCTGGCCAGCGCCACCATCGGCCTGGCGGTCGCCCAGGACCCGGCCCCGGCGCCGGCGCCGCCGGAGCTGCCCGTGCCGCCTGCGCCCGACGTCACCGGCGAGGCCTGGCTGGTGATGGACTACGCCACCGGACAGGTGCTGGCTGGCGAGAACATCCACCAGCGGCACGAGCCCGCCAGCCTCACCAAGGTCATGACCAGTTATGTCGTGGCCGCCGAGATGAAGGCCGGCCGCATCGCCGCGGACGACGAAGTGTTGATGAGCGAGAACGCCTGGCGCACCGGCGGCGCCGGCACGGATGGCAGCTACTCCGGCTTCCCGGTCAACGAGACCGCGCCGCTGGAGCGGATGGAAAAGGGCATGGTGATCCAGTCCGGCAACGACGCGGCGATCGCGCTGGCCGAGCACATCGCCGGCACCGTCGACGCATTCGCGTCGCTGATGAATGCCTACGCCACGCGCATCGGCATGGAGAACACGCACTTCTCCAACCCGCACGGCCTGCCGGACGAGAACCACTACTCCACGGCTTACGACCTGGCGCAGCTGGCCCGCGCGATGATCCGCGAGTACCCCGAGCACTACGCCTACAACAAGATCAAGGAATTCACGGTCGGCGAAATCACCCAGCGCAACCGCAACCTGCTGCTGTGGCGCGACCCGTCGGTGGACGGCATCAAGACCGGGCACACCAGCGGCGCCGGCTACTGCCTGATGACGTCGGCCCAGCGCGGCGACCAGCGCCTGGTCACCGTGGTGCTCGGCTCCACCGGCGAGAAGCAGCGCGCCGACGACAGCCAGGCGCTGCTCGACTGGGGCTTCCGCTTCTTCGAGACCAACGAGCTGTATGCCGCGGGCAAGCCGATCACGCGGCAGAAGGTCTGGAAGGGCGAGGCCGACGAGGTCGTGCTCGGCCTGGCGCAGCCGCTGCGCGTCACCACGCGCCGCGGCAAGTACGACGCACTCGAGCCCAGCATGGAACTGCCGCGCACGATCATCGCGCCGATCCAGAAGGGCCAGCAGCTCGGCACGGTCAAGGTCATGCTGGAGGGCGAGGTCGTGGCGGAACGGCCGCTCGTCGCGCTGCAGGCGGTCGGCGAGGGCGGCTTCTTCACGCGGCTGTGGGACAGCTTCTGGCTGTGGTGGGAATCGATGTGATGGAACTGCGATCCGACGATCCGGCGCATGGCTTCCAGTTTCCCGGCACCTTCGAGCTGTCGGCGATGGGCGCGGCGGAGAAGGACCTGGAAACCGTCCTGCCCACGCTGCTGCTGGACGCCGGGATCGAGGTGCTGCACGAGTCAGTGACCTGGAAGCACTCCTCCAACGGGCGCTTCGTGTCGGTGCGGATCCAGTTCCGGGCCGAGTCGCGCGAGCAGTACGACGCCGCGCACGCCGCATTGCGTGCCCATCCCGAGGTGAAGTGGACGCTGTAGCGGCCGCCACGGAAACGACTGCGGGCAACTGCGTCGTCCGCGACCTCGGGCGGCGCGCGTACGAACCGGTGTGGCGCGCGATGCAGTCCCTGACCGACGCCCGCGACGAGGGCACGCCGGACGAACTCTGGCTGGTCGAGCACGACCCGGTGTTCACCCTCGGCCAGGCCGGCAAGCCCGAGCACGTGCTGTTGCCTGGCGACATCCCGGTGCTGCAAGTCGATCGCGGCGGGCAGGTGACCTACCACGGCCCCGGCCAGCTGGTGGCCTACCCGCTGGTGGACCTGCGCCGGCTGCGCATCGGCGTGCGCGACTACGTCTGCCGGATCGAGCAGGCGGTGATCGACACCCTGTCCGACTGGAACATCGAGGGCCGCCGCCGCGAGGGCGCGCCGGGCGTGTACGTGGACGGCGCCAAGGTCGCCGCGCTCGGCATCCGGGTGCGGCGCGGCTGCGCCTTCCACGGCCTGGCGTTCAACATCGACATGGACCTGGCGCCGTTCTCCCGGATCAATCCATGCGGCTATGCCGGCCTGGAAGTCGTGTCGATGCGCGACCTGGGCGGTCCGGCCGGCATCGACGCGGTGAAGCCCGCGCTGCTCGACCACCTGGCGGCGCGGCTGGGATTGGAGTTGCGCCCGGCCGCGGTGGGATAATGGCGCGATGACCGATTCCCCTTCCCGCGCGATCCCGTTGTCCGTCGTCGGCGGCGCCGACACGCTGCAGCCCGGCGCCAAGCAGCTGGCGGGGGACAAGATCGGCCGCTCGCCGGTCCAGTTCGCGGATGCACCGGTGCTGCGCAAGCCGTCCTGGATCCGGGTGCGGCTCCCGAGCGACAACGCGGTGGCCCGGCTGAAGAGCAAGCTGCGCGAGAACCGCCTGGTCACGGTCTGCGAAGAGGCCAGCTGCCCGAACATCCACGAGTGCTTCGGCCACGGCACCGCCACCTTCATGATCCTGGGCGAGGTCTGCACCCGGCGCTGCTCGTTCTGCGACGTCGCCCACGGCCGGCCGAAGCCGCCCGATCCCGCCGAGCCGCTGCACCTGGCGCAGACCGTCCGCGACATGGGCCTGCGCTACGTGGTGGTCACCTCGGTCGACCGCGACGACCTGCGCGACGGCGGCGCCGGCCACTTCGTCGACTGCATCAGCGCCATCCGCGAGTTCAGCCCCGGCACCCGGATCGAGATCCTGACCCCGGATTTCCGCGGCAAGGGCCGGATGGAGCGCGCGCTGGAGATCCTGGCCGCCAATCCGCCGGACGTGTTCAACCACAACGTCGAGACGGTGCCGGACCTGTACCGGAACGTGCGGCCCGGCGCGGACTACCAGTGGTCGCTGACCCTGCTGCAGAAGTTCAAGGCGCAGCATCCCTCGGTCCCGACCAAGTCCGGGATCATGCTCGGGCTCGGCGAGACGCTCGACCAGGTCCACCAGACGCTGCGCGACCTGCGCGACCACGGCGTGGAGATGGTGACCATCGGGCAGTACCTCCAGCCCAGTCCGCACCACCATCCGGTGCTGCGCTACTGGACGCCGGAGGAGTTCGCGGCGCTGGAGGCCTTCGGCCTGTCGCTGGGTTTCAGCCACGTGGCGTCCGGGCCGCTGGTGCGCTCGTCGTACCACGCCGACCAGCAGGCCGCGGAAGCCGCGCAGGCGACCGGCGAACGGATGGCGGCGGGCGCCTGAACGCAACGCCCGGGCCCGGAAACGTTCACGTTCCGACGGCATGCGCGGGCTAGAGTGGGGCCACGGCGACTTTCGGCAACTTTCGGCACTGTCGCGTTGTCTGACCCCGTCCCACGCTTGACTCCGGCGCCCGAGCGCCGCGGATGCCCTACATGAACCCCCGCCCCCTGCTGTTCGCCCTCACCCTCAGCCTGCCGCTGCTCCTGGCTTCGCGCGCCGACGGCGCGCTGCCGCAGGGGCCGACGGAAGCCCAGGCCACCACCGCCAGGCTGGTCCAGGGCGTGTTGTCCGACAGCCGCTATGCGTACCGGCCGCGCCCGCTCGACGATGCGCTGTCGCGCGACATGTTCGATCGCTACCTGGAGTCGCTGGACGGCAACAAGGTGTTCCTGACCGCCGGCGACGTCGAGGAGTTCGGGCGCTGGCGCACGCTGCTGGACGACGCGCTGCAGGCCGGCGAGCTCGAACCCGCGTACGCGATGTTCGCGCGCTACCGGCAGCGCGTCGACGAGCGAGTCGCGCATGCGCGTTCGCTGCTCGACGAAGGCTTCGACTTCACCGTCGAGGAGAAGTGGCACTACGACCGCGAGGACAAGCCGTGGGCGACGGCCAGCCAGCTCGATGACATCTGGCGCCGCTCGGTCAAGAACGACTGGCTGCGGCTGAAGCTCGCCGGCAAGGACGCGGACGACATCCGCGAGACCCTGGACAACCGCTACGCGAACCTGGCCGAGAGCGTGTCCGAGCTGAAGGGCGAGGACGTGTTCCAGACCTTCGTCAACGCGTACACCGGTGCGATCGACCCGCATACCAGCTACTTCACCCCGCGCACCGCGGAGAACTTCAACCTGCAGATGTCGCTGTCGCTGGAAGGCATCGGCGCGGTCCTGCAGAAGCAGGACGACGTGGTCGTGGTGCGCGAGATCGTGCCCGGCGGGCCGGCCGACCTGTCGAAGCAGGTCAGCGTCGGCGACCGCATCGTCGCCGTCGGCGAGGACGATTCGGGCGAGATGAAGGACGTCGTCGGCTGGCGCATCGACGACGTGGTGCAGTTGATCCGCGGGCCGAAGGGTTCCGACGTGCGCCTGGACATCGTCGCCGCCGAGGACGGCCTGGACGGCAAGCCGGCGCGGGTGGTGATCACCCGCGACAAGGTCCGGCTGGAGGACCAGGCGGCGAAGGCGGAGGTCATGACGATCCTGCCGGCGGAGAGCGGTGGCGCCAAGGGCGCCGCGCCACAGCGCATCGGCGTCATCGAGCTGCCGACGTTCTACCAGGACTTCGCCGCGCGCCGCACCGACAGCGCGAACTACGCGTCGGCCACGCGCGACGTGGCCAGGCTGCTGCGCGGCTTCCGCCAGCAGGACGTCGACGGCGTGGTGCTCGACCTGCGCAACAACGGCGGTGGTTCGCTCAACGAGGCCATCGAGCTCACCGGGCTGTTCATCGACCAGGGGCCGGTCGTCCAGGTGCGCGAGTCCGGCGGCCGGGTGGCCGTCGAGGGCGATCGCGACGAGGGCGTGGCCTGGGACGGCCCGCTCGCCGTGCTGGTCAACCGCGGCTCGGCCTCGGCGTCGGAGATCTTCGCCGGCGCCATCCAGGACTACGGCCGCGGCCTGGTCATCGGCGAGACCACCTTCGGCAAGGGCACGGTGCAGAACCTGATGGACCTGGACCGTTGGCCGGGCGGCGAGCAGCCGCGCGGGCAGCTCAAGTTCACCATCGCGCAGTTCTTCCGCGTCAACGGCGGCAGCACCCAGCACAAGGGCGTGGTGCCGGACATCGCGTTCCCGGCGACCGTGGACGGGTCCGAGTTCGGCGAGAGCAC
The DNA here is from genome assembly GCA_946886995.1 of uncultured Lysobacteraceae bacterium. The sequence goes on along the minus strand of CAMPJU010000011.1, from coordinate 5,972 downwards.
CTACGAGAACGCGCTGCCGTGGACCCGGATCGCGGCGGTGCCGCACATCCGCTACGGCAACTTCGACCCGCTGCTGCCGCAGCTGGAGGCGTTGCACGACTCGCGCATCGCCGAGAGCGTCGAGTTCCAGTGGTGGGCCGAGGATGTCGCCGATTTCCGCGCGGAGCAGGACCGCGCATGGCTGTCGCTCAACGAGGCCGAACGCCGCGAGGAGCGCGAAACCGACGAGGCCGAGCGCAAGGAGCGGCAAGCCACCCGGGAACGCCTGGGCCTGGCCCTCGACCCGCTGGCCGGCCAGCGCCAGGACGACGGCCTGCAGGCCAACGAGCGCGACGTGCGCCAGGACGTGGCGCGCGAGGAGCTGGCCGAGGAAGGGCCGGACCCGCTGCTGCGCGAGTCGGCCGCGATCCTGGCCGACGCCATCGTGCTGCTGGCGCGCGACCGGAAGCTGTCGGCGGCGGTGCTGCCGGCCTCCGACGCGGCGGGCCACTGGGCCGACTGACCCCGGGACGAACATCGCGTGGAACCCGTTCCCCAGGCGCGCGGCCTTGCGGTCGCCGCGGCGCTCCTAGCCGTCTACCTGATCTGGGGCTCGACCTACCTCGGCATCCGCTTCGCGCTCGAGGGCGGCTGGCCGCCGCTGCTGATGGCGGGCTCGCGTTTCCTGGTCGCGGGCAGCCTCTTCTATGGATTCCTGCGCTGGCGCGGCGTGCCCGCGCCGACGCGTGCGCAATGGCCCACGCTCATCGCCATGGCGGTACTGCTGCTGGGCATGGGCAACGGGATGGTGTGCATCGCGCAGCAGACGGTCGACTCCGGCCTCGCGGCGGTCGCGGTCGCCTCGGCGCCGTTGTGGATGGCGCTGTTCTCCATGTTCCGCGGCCATCGGCCGACGCCGGTCGAATGGACCGGACTGGCGATCGGGTTCGCGGGCGTCGCCTGGCTCAATGCGGGGACCAGCCTGTCCGGCATGTCGGTCGGGCTGGTCGCGCTGCTGGTCGCGCCGGTCGCGTGGGCCTTCGGCTCGATCTGGAGCCGTGGCCGGGACCTGCCGTCGCCGTTCATGACCGCCGCCGCGCAGATGGTCGTCGGCGGCATCGTGATGTCGGTGGCGGGTTGGGCAATCGGCGAGCGCTTCGTCGGCGTGCCCACGCTGAAAGGCACGCTGGCGGTCGCCTACCTGGCAAGCTTCGGCTCGATCGTCGCCTTCAGCGCCTACATGTGGCTGCTGCACAACGTGCGGCCCGCGCTCGCGGGCAGCTACGCGTACGTCAATCCGGCGGTCGCGGTGCTGCTCGGCGCATGGCTGGCGAACGAGCACTTCAGCGGTCGCGAACTGGTCGCGATGGGCGTGATCCTGGGGGGCGTGGTCGTGATCACGCTGGCACGCTCGCGCGCGACGAAAGCCGTGGGCAAGCCCGCGCGCGCAGCCGCCTGACGCTCACGCCGCGCGCAGTGCTTCGGTCACCGGCAGGCGCGCGGCGCGCAGGGCTGGGAACAGTCCGCCGACCAGGCCGATGCCCAGCGCCCATTTCAGGCCGGTCCACATCAGTTCCGGGCCGACCTGGAACTCGAACATGACCTGGCTGAAGTTGCCGCTCAACGTTGCCGCCGTGTAGCCGTTGAACACCAGCCATGCCAGCGCCGCGCCAAGGATGCCGCCGAGCAGCGCAAGCAGCATCGTTTCCAGCATCACCGCGACCACGACGGGCACGCCGCGGAACCCGAGCGCGCGCAGCGTGGCGATTTCGCGGGCGCGGGTGGCCACCGCCGCGTACATCGTGTTGAGCGCGCCGAACACCGCGCCGATCGCCATGATGGTGCCCACGACCGTGCCCAGGACTTCGATCACCTTGGTCAGCCCCTCGGACTGCTTGCCGTAGTAGTCGCGCGTGGTGGAGACGTCGAGCTTCAGGCGCGGGTCGGCGGCCATCGCCGCCTTCAGGCGGTCGAAGCCGGTCTCGCCGTCCAGCTGCACGGTGACCGACTGGTACGAGGTCCGCTGGTAAGTCGCGCCGAGCACCTCGGCGTCGGCCCAGAGTTCGGACTCGTGCGAATCGCCCGAGGCGAAGTGGCCGACAACCGTCCAGGGCTGGTTCGCGAGTTCCACGGTGCTCCCGACGTCCAGTCCCACGTACTGGCGCGCGGCGCCGATGCCGACCACCAGTTCGCGGCGCCCACCCTCGAAGCGCCGTCCCTCGACCACTTCGACCTGCGGACGCAGTGCCCAGGCGCCGGGACCGACACCGCGCAGTTGCGCGTTCGCATCGAGGCCGTCGGCCCGGGTCTGCAGGTTGACGACCTGCGAAAGTTCGGGCGACACGATCGGGCGGCCCGAGTCGTCGCGTGCGATCCCGTCGAGTTGACTGACCAGCGGCACCTGGTCGCGGCCGATGACCGAGTTGGTCTCGGCCATCGAACCGCCGCGCAGGATGATCGCGGAGGTGTCGTCGCCGGTGCGGTTGAGCGTGCCCTCGAACCCGGCGGCCATCGACAGCATCGCGACCAGCACGCCGACCACGCCGGCGATGCCGATGATGATCACGCTGGATGCGCCCCAGCGCTGCGGCAGGGTGGAGATGCCGACGCTGGCCACCGCCAGCGCCTGGCGGCCGCGCCGCGTCAGTGCGAGCCACAGCGCGACCACCACCGCGACCGCGAGCACGCCCCACCACGGCAGGAAGCCCCAGCCGACGAGGCCGAGCGCGACCAGCGCCACGATCCCCAGGTTCACCGCCCACTTGCCGAGTCGCTTCATGTCGTTCCCCAGGTCAGTTCTGCGTCGTGCCGCGTCAGCGGCCTGCCAGCGCGTCCACGATGTCGAGTCGCATGGCGCGCCAGGCCGGGATCAACCCGACCGCCGCGCCAATCGCCAGCATCAGCGCCACCCCCATCGCCCACGTGGCAGGCGGCATGGTCCCGAGCTGGATCATCCCGTTGCTGGCCGCGCTGACCGCGGGCATGGCGAACGCCGCGAGCCCGAGCCCGAGCAGCCCGCCGATCACGAGCAGCAGCACCGATTCGGCCAGCACCAGCCCGAGCACGCTGCGGTCGGTGAAGCCGATCGTCTTGAGCACCGCCAGTTCCGGGATGCGCTCGCGCACCGCCTGCACCATCGTGTTGCCGGTCAGGATGATCAGGGTGAAGAACACCGCGCCCACGATCGCGGTCACGATCACGCCGACATCCGCGAACTGCTTGATGAAGGACTGGTTGAACGCCTGCTCGGACTGCGTCTTCGTCTCGTGGTCGGAGTTCTCGCTCAGCTTGTCGATGGCCTGGGCCACCTGGTCCGCGCGCGAGGGATCCTCGAGGGTGACCATCCACCAGCCCACGCGGTCCTTGACGAAGTCGTTGGCCTCGTTGAAGTAGTCCCAGCGGAAATAGAGCGCGTTCTCCTCGCCCTTGCGCTTGTCGTCGGCCAGCTTGAACGTGCCCACCAGCTTGAACTGCCAGTCGTTGCTGCCCTGGGTCGGGAAGATCGTCGCCTGCATCGGGATCACGTCGCCGACCTCCCAGCCGAACTGGCGCGCCAGCGATTAGCCGACCACGGCGCCGTCGCGCGTCGCCTCGAACGCCGCGACGTGCTCGTCGGAGATGACGTACTCGGAGTAGACGTCGAACCAGCCCGGGCCGACCGAGAAGTTGGGGAAGAAGCTGCGCTGGTCGCGGTAGACGCCGCCGAACCACGCGGCACGGACCACGTCTTCCACGCCGTCCACCTGCCGGATCTGCTCCTCGAGGCGGACGGGCAGCATCTGCGTGATCGAGAGCCGCGAGGCGACCACCATCCGGTCGTAGCCGGCGACGCTGCTGCTGGCGTTGAAGGCCACGCGCACCGAATCGAGCAGCCCGAACAGCAGGAAAGCGGTCACCACCGACAGCAGCGTCAGGAACGTGCGGGTCCGGCTGCGGAACAGCGAGGCCCAGACCAGGTGCAGGTATTTCATGTGACCTGCTCCACCAGGGTGCCCTTGTCGAGATGCAGGGTGTGGGTCGCGTACTCGGCGGCCTTGGGGTCGTGGGTGACCATCACGATGGTCTTGCCGTGCTCGCGGTTGAGCACCTGCAGCAGGGTGAGGATCTCCTCGGCGGACTGGCGGTCCAGGTCGCCGGTCGGCTCGTCGCAGATCAGCAGCGTGGGATCGGACACGATCGCCCGGGCGATGGCCACGCGCTGCTGCTGGCCGCCGGACAGCTCGGCGGGCCGGTGCCTCCCGCGCTCGTGCAGCCCGACCAGCTGCAGCGCGATCTCTGCGTTTCGCTTGCGCTGCGCCGTCGTGAGCTTCGTCAGGAGCAGCGGCAACTCGACGTTGCGCTGCGCGGTGAGGTTCGGCATCAGGTTGTAGAACTGGAACACGAAACCGACGTTCTGGCTGCGCCAGTGGGCCAGCTGTCCGGACCGCAGGGTATCGATGCGCTGGCCGGCGACCTCGATCCGGCCGGAGCTGGGCGTGTCCAGCCCTCCGATGAGGTTGAGCAGCGTGGTCTTGCCCGAGCCGGACGGCCCCATGAGCGCGACGAAGTCGCCCTCGGCGATGTCCAGGTCGATGCCGTGCAGCACGTCGACCTTCTCGGGCCCGCGCTGGTAGGTCTTGTGCAATTCGCGGATCGAAACCAGTGCCATGTTCGTTTTCCCCTTGTCATGCCTTCAGTCGGACGCGTCGTTCGCGACCCGCACCGCATCCCCGTCCGCCAGGTCGTCCGGCGGCCCCAGCACCACCGTTTCACCACCCGACAGCCCCGATGTCACCTCGCGGTCGTCGCCCAGGCTGCGGCCGACGGTGACCGGGCGCAGGGCGACCGTGCCCTCGCCATCCTCCAGCCCCTGCACCACGAAGACCACGTCGTCGCCCGCGCGCGATGCGATCGCGGCGGCCGGCACCAGCGCACCCGGTGGTGGCGCTTCCTCGTCCGGCGCCGGTGCTTCCTCGAGGAAGCTCACCCGCACCCCCATGTCCGGGACGATCCGCGCGTCGCGCTCCTTCAGCGCCACGCGCACCTTGACCGTCGCCTTGCCGCGGTCCGCGGCGGGAATGATCGCGGTCACCTCGGCGGGGATCTGCCAGTCGGGATACGCGTTGAGCGTCGCCACCACCGGCATGCCGGGTTCGACCCGGTTGATGTACGACTCGCCGACGTCGACCTCGACTTCCAGCGAATCCATGTCGACGATCGTGCCGATGCCGGTCCGGGTGAAGCCGCCGCCGGCCGAGAGCGGCGAGATCATCTCGCCCGGCTGCGCGGCCTTGGCGATCACCACGCCGGCGAACGGCGCGCGCACCACGGTGTTGTCGACGCTGTTGTCGGCGATGGCCAGCTGGTCGGCCGCGACTTCCACGTTGCGGCGTGCGGTGACGAGCTGCGCACGCAGTGCATCGCGCTCGGCCAGGGCCTGGTCGTACTGCGCACGGGAGACCAGTTGCTGGTCGACCAGGCTGCCGAGCCGCGTCGCGTTGGCGTTGGCTTCCTGGAAGCGCGCCTCGGCGCCGGCCACCTGGCTGCGCGCGGCCCCCAGCTGCGCCGCGGCGAGCTCGCGGCCGGCCATCGCATCGACCGGGTCCAGCGTGGCCATGACCTGGCCCGCTTCGACCTGCTGCCCTTCCTCGATCAGTACCTCGCGGACCTTGCCGGTGACCTTGGCCGAGACCGTCGCCATCCGGCGTGCGACGACATATCCGGTGGCGTCGAGCACCGACGTGCCCGCCGCACCTGGACCACCGATCGCGACGGCCCTGGCGGTGCGCACTTCCGGCGCCGCGTCCCGCGCGAACAGCCACCATCCGGCGAGCACGAGCAACAGCAGGATCGCGATGCCGCCCGCGATCCATGCCCATCGCGGGGTGCCGCCGGCGGGGGGCGGCGCGCTGCGGTCGATGCGCAGTTCCTTGAGCAGGTCATGGGTCTGGGTCATTGCAGCCATGGACGTGTGCGGGGCTGCAAGTGTGACGACTGTCGCGGAGCCGCGCCAA
>CAMPJU010000010.1 GCA_946886995.1 uncultured Lysobacteraceae bacterium | reverse complement strand
GGTAGGCGTCCTGCAGTTCGCGGTCGAGGATGCGCAGGCGGGTGGCCTGGTCCGCGGTGGCGGGCGTCGCGTTCTCGGTTGCGGCCGGCGCGGCATCGATGGCGGCGATCGACGGGCCAGGCGCCCGCAGCGCCTCTCCGGGACCCGCCAGGCGCAGCGGCAGGGCAAGCGCGAGGCACGCGGCGACGAGGCCGCCACCCATCACCGCGCGTCGCCGCCGCAGCTGGCGCCTGCGCGCGCGGGCGACGCGCGGCCACAGGCCGGGCGGCAGCGGCGGGTCGCCGGAATCGCCTGCGCCCGCCAGGGGCGCGTCGCTGTGGTCAGTCGGGTTCGCCATCGTGGCGGCCTCCGGTCATTGGGGTGTCGTCCAGCTCCTCGCGCAGCCGCGCCAGGCCGCGCGCGAGGATCGATTTCGACCAGCTCTGGCTGCGACCGAAGCGCCCCGCGATCTCCGGGTGCGACCAGCCTTCCATTTCGTGCAGCCACACCACGGTACGCACCAGCGGCGGCAGGCGTCGCAGCAGGCCTTCGCCCTCGGCGTGCAGGTCGGGTGCCGCGCCGCGGTCCGCCCAGGTTTCCTCGTCCAGCGGGGCGTCCAGCTGTGGCCGTTGCCGGCGGAGGCGGTCGATCGCGAGGTTGACTGCGACCCGCTTGAGCCACGGTCGCAATGGCGCGCCTTCCCGGAAGCCGCCGAGGAAGCCGAACATCTTGAGGAACGTGTCCTGGACGACATCCTCGGCAGCGGCATGGTCGCCGGTGATGCGCAGCGCGAACCCGTGCACCGCGCGCGCATGCAGCGAGAACAGCGCCTCGAAGGCCGCGTCGTCGCCGCGGCGGGCCCGTCGGACGAGGTCGGCTTCGGCGGTGTCGTCCGTGGGCGCGGGCTCCATGTGGCGACGATACGCGCGGCCGGCGCGAACCGTCGCATCGCGCGGTCAGGCTTCCGCGCGCAGTTCCGCGTCCAGCCTCGCCAGGCGTTCGGGCGTGCCCACGTCGGTCCAGCGGCCCCGGTGGTGCTCGCCGGTCACCGCGCCGCGCGCCATCGCCGCGCGCAGCAGTGGCGCCAGCTGGAAACGTGGTGGCGTTTCGTCGATGCCCGGGGCGCCGGCGACCGCGTCGCGCCAGGCGTCGAACAGCGCCGGACGGTAGACGCCGATGCCGGCGAACGTGAGGCGCGGTTCGCCGGTGGCGGCGATGCGGCCGTCGTTGCCGAGCATGAAGTCACCTCCGCGGTGGTGCTCGGGGTTGTCGACCAGGACCAGGTGCGCATCGCCGGGTGGTTCCAGCGGCAGCGTCGCATAGTCGTGGTCGCTGAAGATGTCGCCGTTGACCGCCATGAAGGCGTCGTTGCCGCCCCCGTCCCCGCGCAGCCACGGCATCGCGTTGAACATGCCGCCGCCGGTTTCGAGCGGCACGGCGCCTTCGACCGAGAAATGCAGGCGCAGGCCCCAGCGGGACCCGTCGCCGAGTTCCGCCGGGAAGCGCGTTGCGAGCCAGCTGGTGTTGACGACGACGTCGGTGGCACCGGCCCGCGCCAGCTTCTCCAGGTGGCGCACGATCAACGGTCGCCCGCCGACGTCGAGCAGCGGCTTGGGGGTGTGCTCGGTCAGCGGCCGCATGCGTTCGCCGAACCCGGCGGCGAAGACCAGGGCCTTCATGCCGTGGCTCCCGCGGCCGTGGCGACCTTTCGCCCGATCAACGCATGCAGCGGCGCGAGCTCCGGGTGCCGCGGCAGCACGGCATCGAGGTAGCCGATGAAGCGCGGCGCATCGGCGATGTATTTCGGCTTGCGGTCGCGATGCAGCAGCCGCGCGAAGATGCCGAGCACCTTGAGGTGGCGCTGCACGCCGATCCAGTCGACGTCGCGCCGGAATGCGCCAGCGTCGCCGACGGGCAGCCCGGCTGCGGCGGCACGGGCGTGGTACCGGTCGATCCAGGCATCGAATCGTGCGCCTGGCCAGCTGACGAACGCGTCCTTGAACAGGCTCAGCACGTCGTACGCGATCGGTCCCTGCACGGCGTCCTGGAAGTCCAGGACGGCCGGGCCGCCGTCGGCGGGCATCAGGTTGCGCGGCATGTAGTCGCGATGCACCAGCACGCGCGGCTGCGCCAGGGCCGCATCCACCAGTCGTGCGTAGGCGCCTTCCAGCGTGTCGCGTTCGTCGTCGTCGAGCGACAGGCCCAGGTGCCGGCCGAGGAACCATTCGTCGAACAGGCGCAGCTCGCGCAGCAGCAGCGCGCGGTCGTAGGACGGCAACCACTCGGGACACGGGATCGCCTGCAGGCGCAGCAGCTGGGTCACGGCGTCGTCGAACAGCGCGTCGGCGTTGTCGGCGTCGAGGACCTGCAGGTAGGTCGCGGCGCCGAGGTCCTCGAGCAGCAGGAAACCGGCCTCGACATCGCGCGCGAGCACGCGCGGCACCCGCACCCCGCCGCCGTCGAGCAGGGCGTGGACGCGCAGCCAGGGACCGACGTCCTCCAGGCCCGGCGGCGAATCCATCACGATGCGGCTGGTCGTTCCCGGCGAGGCCGCGCGCCAGTAGCTGCGGAACCCGGCGTCGACCGATGCCCGCGACAGTTCCAGCGCGTGGTCGCCGGCCACTTCGCGCGCCCAGGCCTGGCGCTGGCCGGCGCGCGCGTCGTCGTGTTCGGTGGCGGTGCCCATGCAGTCTCCGGGCCGGCGGGAGCGCCGGATGCACAGGGTAAACTGCGCGCTCGCGATCGTGCGTGGCGACGGATCGAAACGTGACCGACCTCCAGCCCGTCCTGCTGTCCGGTGGTTCCGGCACCCGCCTGTGGCCGCTGTCGCGCGAGGCGTACCCCAAGCAGTTCCTGGCACTGGCCGGCGACGACACGATGGTGCAGGCGACCTGGCGGCGCGTCGCGCCGCTGGCGGGCGCCGCGCCGATCGTCGTCGCCAACGAGGACCACCGGTTCCTGGTCGCCGAGCAGCTGCGCCAGGCCGGTGCGCCGCGCGCCGCGATCCTGCTCGAGCCGGCCGGCCGCAACACGGCGCCCGCGATCGCCGCGGCGGCGCTGCAGGCAACCGCCGACGGGGCCGACCCGTTGCTGCTGGTGCTGCCGTCCGACCACGTGGTCACGGACGAGGCCGCGTTCCACGCGGCCGTGCGCGAAGCGATTCCCGCAGCAGCAGGCGGTGCACTGGTCACCTTCGGGATCGTGCCCGGCGCGCCCGAGACGGGTTTCGGATACATCCAGGCCGAAGCCGGCGACGGCGTGCGCGCGGTGCGCCGCTTCGTGGAGAAGCCCGATGCCGCGACGGCGGCCCGGTACCTGTCCGAAGGCGGCTACTACTGGAACAGCGGCATGTTCCTGTTCCGCGCTTCGCGGTTCCTGGCGGAACTCGGGCGCCACGCGCCGGCGATGCTGGCGGCGGTGCGCGCCGCCTGCGACGGAGCGGTGCGCGACGGCGACTTCATCCGGCTGGACAAGGCCGCGTTCGAGGCGTGCCCCGCGGACTCGATCGACTACGCGGTGATGGAGAAGACCGACCGGGCGATGGTGCTGCCGGTGGACATCGGCTGGAACGACGTCGGCTCGTGGTCGGCGTTGTGGGAAGTCAGCGCACAGGACGGCGACGGCAATGCGCACCACGGCGACGTGATCGCCGTGGACAGCCGCAACAGCTATGCCTGGGCACGCCGCCTGGTGGCGCTGGTCGGCGTGGACGACCTGGTGGTCGTGGAGACCGACGACGCCGTGCTGGTCGCGCACAAGGACAAGGTGCAGCAGGTGAAGGAAGTCGTCGCGCGCCTCAAGGCCGGACAGCGCAGCCACGCCGTGCTGCACCGCGAGGTGCACCGGCCGTGGGGCAGCTACGACTCGATCGACCAGGACGAGGGATTCCAGGTCAAGCGCATCAAGGTCAAGCCGGGCGGTCGCCTGTCGTTGCAGTCGCACACCCGGCGCGCCGAACACTGGATCGTGGTGCGCGGCACCGCGCGGGTGACCCGCGACAACGACGTGTTCGAGTTGCACGCCAACCAGTCGACCTACATCCCGCTGGGGGCGAAGCACCGGCTCGAGAACCCCGGCGACGAGGTCCTCGAGCTGATCGAGGTGCAGTCCGGCGACTACCTCGGCGAGGACGACATCGTCCGCTACGAGGACGTCTACGGCCGCAGCTAGGCGGACCTCAGCAGCACCCGTGCTCGCCGCGTTCCTGGGTGCTCGCCGCCACCGCGGCGCCCGTCGTCTCGCCGCGCACGCTCGCCGCGTGGTGGTCGGCGATCACCCGCGCGACGCAGGCGGTGACCCGCTTGCCCATCGGGATGTGCAGGAACTCGTTCGGGCCGTGCGCGTTGGAGTGCGGGCCCAGCACGCCGGTGATCATGAACTGCGCGCCCGGGAACTTCTCGCCGAGCATGCCCATGAACGGGATCGAGCCGCCTTCGCCCATGTACACCGCGGGCTCGCCGAAGAACTCGCGGCTCGCGCCATCGATCGCGTCCGTGAGCCACGCCGACATCGCCGGCGCGTTCCAGCCGCTGGACGACTTCTCGAGCTCGAGCGTGACCTGGGCGCCGTTGGGCGGGTCGGACAGCAGCACGTCCTTGAGGAGTTCGCCGGCCTTGCGTCCGTCCACCGTCGGCGGCAGCCGGAGCGACAGCTTCACGGCGGTGTGCGGCCGCAGCACGTTGCCGGCCGACGACAGCGAGGGCAGCCCGTCGGCGCCGGTCACGCTCAGCGCCGGGCGCCAGGTGCGGTTGAGCACCAGTTCGGTGTGGTCCTCGGCCATCGGCGACATGCCATCGAGGAACGGGAACTTGTCGAACACGGCCGAATCGAGCACCCGCGCGGCCTCGCGCGCCTGCGCAAGGCGCTCTTCGGGGATCTCCGCATGCAGGCCGTCGACGACGATGTGGCCGGTGGCTTCGTCCTCGATGCGCGACAGCAGCTGGCGCAGCAGGCGGAAGCTCGACGGCACGACGCCGGAGGCGTCGCCGGAATGCACGCCTTCCTCGAGCACCTTCACCGTGAAGTTGCCGCCGGCCATGCCGCGCAGCGAGGTGGTGCACCACAGCTGGTCGTAGTTGCCGCAGCCCGAATCCAGGCACACCACGAGCGACGGACTGCCGATGCGGTCGGCCAGGTGGTCGACGTAGGCGGGCAGGTCGTAGCTGCCGGACTCCTCGCAGGCCTCGATGAGCACCACGCAGCGCGCGTGCGGCAGGCCCTGCTCCTGCAGCGCCATGATCGCCGCCAGCGAACCGAAGATCGCGTAGCCGTCGTCGGCGCCACCGCGCCCGTACAGCCGGTCGCCCTTGATGACGGGTTTCCAGGGGCCCAGGTCGTCGTCCCAGCCCGACATCTCGGGCTGCTTGTCCAGGTGGCCGTACAGCAGGACGCAGTCGTCGCCGGTGTCCGCGCCGCTGGCGGGGATGTCGATGAAGATCAGCGGCGTGCGGCCCTCCAGCCGGACGACCTCCAGTTGCATGCCCTTGATCGGCTGGGCCCGGGCCCAGTCCTCCATCAGGCGGACGGCGTCGTCCATGTAGCCGTGTTCCACCCATTCGGCGTCGAACATCGGCGACTTGTTGGGGATGCGGATGTATTCGACGAGCCGGGGGACGATCTCGTCGTCCCACTTGGCCGAAACGAAGCGTTCGATCTGGCTGTTGTCCATCGGGCGCCCGGTTTTCGAAGGGTCGACGATTCTAGCGCGGGCTCCCGGCGAGGCCGGTGTAGGCACCGGCCGACGCGGTCGCGGCGCGTTGCCCGGCGCCTTCCGGCAAGTCCGGCGATGCCCGTCGTGGACGGCGATCGCGAGACTGGCCCGCACCCACCACGACAAGGAGTTGTCCATGAAGCGTCTCGTTCCCCTGCTCAAGGGCCTGGCATTGGCGTTGCTGCTGTCCGGTCCCGCCTTCGCGGCCGAGAAGGTCGACATCAACAAGGCCGACGCCGCCACGCTCGATCGGGTGCTGGTCAACATCGGCGAAGCCAAGGCCGCGGCGATCGTGGCCCACCGCAAGGCCAACGGACCGTTCCGCAGCGCGGAGCAGCTGGCCGAGGTGAAGGGCATCGGCCTGAAGACGGTCGAGAACAACCGCGACCGGATCGTCCTCGGCAAGACGATCGCAAAGCCGAAGGGCAGGACGACGACCAAGGCCAGGGTCGCGGCCAGGCCCGCGAAGAAGGGCTGACGCCCGGAGCGGGTGCGCAACGCGCGGGCCGGACGCCCGCGCCGATGAAGTCCGGGCAGGGAAGCCCGGCATCGCCCGGCCGGCGCGCCCCCCGCCGGCCGGGCGATGGCTGTCGCTAGACTCGTGCGATGGCCGGAGCGAAACCCGGGGTGCAATCGAGCCAGGTGGTCACCGTCGCGCAGCAGCGGCGGGAACGCTGGCGCAATGGCGCGGGATGGACCCGCGAAATATCCGCCGCCCGGGAGGGCGACGATCCGTCGGCACCCTGGCAATGGCGGGTGTCGATCGCCGAGATCGACGCCGACGCGCCGTTCTCCTCGTTCCCGGGCGTCGAGCGTGAACTGGTGCTGCTGTCGGGAAACGGCCTGCGCCTGCGCTTCGCGGACGGCGCCGTGGCCGAACTGCTGCCGCCGCACGACAGCCTGCGGTTCGCGGGGGAGCGCGAGGTGACCGGCGAGTTGCTCGACGGGCCCACGACCGACTTCAACCTCATGTGGCGGCGCGAGGCCGTCGCGGCCAGCCTGTGGCGCAGGCCGCTGGTGGGCCAGGTCGTGCTGTTCGTGGACCCCGGGGAGACGTGGCTCGTGCACCTGATCGGTGGAGACGCGACGTTCGACGGACGCTGCGGGTTGCCGCCTCTCCAGGCAGGCGACACCGCGGTGCTCCGCGCCGGGTCCGGCCGGACGCGCTTCGGGCTGGAAGGCGCCGGCGAAGCACTCGTCATCCGGATCGTGCCGCGTCCATCGCCGCCCGCTTCCGTCGCCGCCGGTCGAGGTACAGCATCCAGCCACTGATCGTGAACAGCGGCATCAGGAGGCTGGCCACCATGAAGGCCACGACGCCGGCCGTGCCGAAGAAGCTGCCGCGGTGCAGCGCGAACATGCTGCCGCCGATCCTGCGGCGCAGGCTGCCGTCGTCGTAGCGCACGTGCTCGACGGGAGCCAGCGTCCAGCGGTCCAGGTCGAGGGTGTTGCGCGCACGCTCGTGCGCCGGGTCGGCATCCAGATAGCGGAAGGACACGGGGTCTCCGTCCGCCGGGATCGACAGCGTCGCGGTGCTCCACTCGGGCACGACGGCGTCGAACGCCTGCCAGGCCGCGGCGATGTCGACCGGCGGCGGTGGCCCCCGCGATGCCGGGATGCCGCCGCCCTGCGCGGAAGCTGCCGGTCGCGCGGGCTCGCCGGACGCGGCCCACGCGTTCACGGCTTCGCGATACCAGCCGTACGACCACCACAATCCGGTGAGCGCCATCACCAGGTAGGCGAGCAGCACCCAGGTCCCGACGACGGCGTGCAGGCGCCAGAGGAAGGCGCGTCCCTTCTGCCGCCAGTCCAGTGCCAGCCAGGTGCGCAGGTTGCCCCCGCGTCGCGGCCAGCGCAGGTACAACCCGGACAGGCAGAAGAACACCAGGACGACGGTCGACGCGCCGACGACCTGCTTGCCGATGTCGTCCACCGCCAGCCACCGGTGCAACTGCATGGTGGTGCGGAAGAAGCCCTGGTACCGCGGCTCCGGCAGCAGCGCGCCGTCGTACGGGTCGACGTGGCGTCGCTCGCCGCGGCGTTCCCCGTCCCTCGGCGCGAACCCGACGACCGATGCGTCGCGCGGGTCCGCCGACAGCTCCAGCGACGCGATCGCCTCGCCCGGACGGTGCAACGCGACCCGCTCGAGGAGCGCGGCCGGCGCCAACGCTTCGCGCCCGCCCGGCTCGACCGAATACACGCCGGGATTGAGCGCCTCGAGCAGTTCGTCCTCGAAACTGAGGACGGCGCCGGTCACGCCGACCAGCGCGAGCACGATGCCCGCCGTGATGCCGAGGAACCAGTGGACCTGGAAGACCGCGTTGCGGAGGGTCATGCGGTCAGCCCACGTCCGCCCAGCGGCGGAGCAGGTTGTGGTACACGCCGGTGAGCCCGACGGCGGCAGCGGAGTCCGGCAGGTCGCGGTGCACCTGCTGCACCGCGCGGTCCAGGTCGTAGAGCAGCGTGCGCTGGCCGTCGTCGCGGACCATCGACTGGATCCAGAAGAACGACGCCACGCGCTCGCCCCGCGTGACCGGCCGGACCAGGTGCAGGCTGCTCGCCGGGTACAGCACCATGTGGCCGGCCGGCAGCTTCACCGCGTGCGTGCCGTAGGTGTCCTCGATGACCAGCTCGCCGCCGTCGTAGTCGCCGGGATCGCCCAGGAACAACGTGGCCGACAGGTCGGTGCGCACCCGGTGCGGGGTGCCGCGGACCGGGCGGATCGCGTTGTCGACGTGGCTGCCGAACGACTGCCCGCCCGCGTAGCGGTTGAACAGTGGCGGGAACACCTTCAGCGGCAGGGCCGCCGAGACGAACAGCGCATTGCGTTGCAGCGCGCCGAGCACCAGCTCGCCGAGTTCGCGCGCGACCGGCGAGTCCTCGGGCAACTGCGCATTGTCCTTGGCCTTCGCCGACTGGTAGCCGGCGGTGGCACGGCCGTCGGCCCAGTCCGCCGCCGCGAGCGCGTCGCGGCACCGGGTGACCTGGGAGGCGTCGAGGACGTCGGGGATCTGCAGCAGCATGGCGGGCTCCGGCGAGGAAACGTCAGAAGGCGTAATCGGCGCTGAGCATGATCGTCCGGCCGGCACCAGGCACGTAGTGGCCGCCGCCGACCTGGTCGATGTAGGCCTCGTCGCCCAGGTTGGTGCCGTTCAGCCGCAGCGCCAGCGCGGGCGTCGCCTGCCACGACACCATCGCGTCGTAGAGGGTGTAGCCGTCGGCCCTCCGCGTGTTCGCGGTGTTGCTGTAGCGGTCGCCGACGTGCTGCACCCCGAACCCGACCTCGATCGCGTCGGTGATCGCGTGGCTGCTCCACAGGCTCGCGCTGTGGCGCGGCGTGTTGCCCAGGGTGTTGCCGACCTCCGACGGGTCGAGCGACGCGACCACCTCGCCGTCCAGGTGGGTGTAGGCGGCGAACAGGGTCCAGGCGTCGCCGATCCGGCCCACCGCGCTGAGCTCGAGGCCATCGACGCGCTGCTCGCCCTGCAGCACCACGACCTCGTCGATGTCCTCGGTGCGCGCGTTGGTCTTCTCGGTCCGGAACACCGCGCCGGAGAGCAGCAGGTCGCCGCCGTACAGTTCCCACTTGGTGCCGAGCTCGAGGGTGCGGCTCTTTTCAGGCTGCAGGCCCGCGGTGTCGGCATCGAGGCTCAGGCCCTCCGCGGACGGGTTGAACGAGGTGCCGTAACCCAGGTACACGCTCCCGTGCCCGGCGGGCTTGTACACGATGCCCGCGCGACCGCTGAGCACGTCGTCCTCGCGCGAGAACGCCTCGACGCCGCCATGGTCGACGTGGCCGCGGCGCGCATCGACCGAGAAGTGGTCGTGGCGCAGGCCGCCGGACACTTCCCACCGTGGCGACAGGGTCAACGTGTCGAAGACGTACACCGCGACGGTATCGGCTTCGGCGTGCGCGTCGCTGCCCGGGGTGCGCGTGACGATGCCCGTGTAGGGCATGCCGTGGTCCGGGTCGTACAGGTCGAGCAGGTCGCCGTCCGTCGCGGAGCGGGCGAGGTTGGTCGATTCCTCGCGCACCAGCTCCACGCCCGCGACCAGCGCGTGTCCGACCGCCCCGGTGTCGAAGTCGAGCCGTACGTCGGTGGTGTTCAGCAGGACGGTGTCCTCGGTGTCGCGGGTCTTGGCGGTGGCGCGGATGTCCGTGGAATCGTCGGACAGGAAGCGCGGGGCGGTGATGATGGAGTCGCGTTCGCTCCGGCCCCAGCGGGTCAGGTTGCGCAGGCTCGCGTCGTCGGACAGCCGGTGGGAGACGACCAGGGTCGCGAGGTCGCTCGACGTCTCCTCGTAGTCGCGGTCGAGCACGCCGTAGAAGTTCCCGCGGTCCACGGGTGCGGGCCCGTTGCGGTATGCCTCGAGCACGTTGTTGCCGGCCGGCACCCAGGGCTGGCCGTAGTCCGGCACGTTGTCCTGCTCCAGGTGGAACAGGCTGAGGGTGGTGACCGTGTCGGTCCCCAGGCCGAAGGCGACGGTCGGTGCGACGCCCCAGCGTTCGCTGCCCACGGCATCGCGTCCGTTGACCTCGTTCTCGTGGGTCATCAGGTTGACGCGGAACGCGGCGCCGTCGCCGATGGCGCGGTTGAAATCCGAGGTGCCGCGCAGCAGGGCGTTGTCGCCGACGCTGAAGCTGCCCCGGTTGAAGTCGTCCATGCGCGCGGTCTTGCTCGCCAGGTTGATCGAGCCGCCGGTGGAGCCGCGCCCCGTCTGCGCGGACGCCGGCCCCTTGGCGACCTCGATCTGCTCGATGTTGAACGGGTCGCGCGCGTAGCCGCCGATGTCGCGCACGCCGTCGACGAACAGGTCGGTGCGCGCGGAGAAGCCGCGGAGCGTCAGGTTGTCGCCCGCCGGCACGCCGCCTTCGCCGGCCTGGATGCTGATGCCGGGGACGTTGCGCAACGCGTCGCGCAGGGTCGTGACGCCCTGGTCCTGCATCAGCTCCGACGACACGATGGTGACGGTGGCAGGGGTGTCGACCAGCGGTTGGGTGTACCTGGGCGACTGCGGCGCGGTGACCCGCTGGCCTTCGACGTGGACGGCGTCCAGTTCGGTCGCCTGGACGACGGGTTCCGGCGCGGCGGCCGGCGACGGGCCGCCGGCGGCGAGCGCGGCGGCGGGCAGCAGGGGCAGGCCGAGTGCAAGGGCGAGGGCGCCGGCGAGCGGCGAGACAGCGGGGATGGAGCGGGGCATGTGCGGTCCGTGCGGATGAATGGCCCGCGAATCGTAATGAGAAAGATTCCCATTTACAACAAAAGACGGACGACGCCACGTCCTTTCCGACTAGCGGTCGTCCCGGGTCCAGACCGCGCCGTCCACCACCTTCACCGGGAACCGCACCACCGGGGCATAGGCCGGGGCGCACAGGGCGCGGCCGTCGCGGACGTCGAACTTCGCGCCGTGCAGCACGCACTCGATGGTCGCCTCGTCGCCGTCGAATTCGCCGGCCGACAGTTCGAAGTCCTCGTGCGAGCAGCGGTCCTCGAGCGCGTAGAAATCGCCGTCGTAGTTGACCACCAGGATCGGCGTGTCGCCGTCCCAGGCGACCGTCGTCTCCCCGGGCAGCAGCTCCGCGGTGGCGCAGGCGCGCACCCATCCGGACATCGGCGATTCCATCAGAACGGTTTCTCCAGGACCTCGAAGCGAAGGTCGTCGCGGCGCGGGACGCCGAAGCGCGTGTCCCCGTACGGGAATGGCTTGCGTATGCCGGTGCGTCGGTAGCCACGCCGTTCGTACCAGGCGATGAGTTCGTCGCGCACGTCGATGACCGTCATGCGCAGGGCCGCCAGCATCCACTCGTCGCGGACCACGCGCTCGGCCTCCAGCAGCAGTGCATTGCCCAGGCCGGCGCCCTGCAGGTCCGGCCGGACCGCGAACATGCCGAAGTACCCCGCGCCGTCCTCGACCGCGACGTGCGCGCAGGCGACCAGGGCGCCGTCGCGCTCGACCAGCAGCACGCGGCTGCGGGGTCGCTCGATGTCCGCTCGGAGCACGCCGGGGTCGATGCGTTCGCCGTCCAGCAGGTCGGCTTCCGTCGTCCAGCCGATGCGGCTGGCCTCGCCGCGGTAGGCCGAGGTGACCAGCCCGACGATGGCCGGGACATCGGCGACCGTCGCATCGCGGTGGGACAGGGTCGTCACAGGAGGAGCTTGCGGACCTTGTGGAGGGCGGCGATGAACGCGTCGATCTCCTCGTGCGTGTTGTAGAACGCGACGGAGGCGCGGCAGGTCGCCGGCACGCCGTAGAACTTCATCAGCGGGTGCGCGCAGTGGTGCCCGGAGCGGACCGCGACGCCTTCCAGGTCCAGCAGGGTCGCCAGGTCGTGCGCGTGCGCCCCCTCCAGCAGGAATGACACGACCGCGGCCTTTCCCGTGGCGGTGCCGATGATGCGCAGGCCGTCGACGCCGGCCATGGCATCGGACAGGTGCGCCAGCAGGTCGGCTTCGCGCGCGGCGACGTTCGCCATGCCGAGCGCGCCGAGGTAGTCGACCGCCGCGCCCAGGCCGACGTGCCCGGCGATGTTCGGCGTGCCGGCCTCGAAGCGGTGCGGCGGGTCGGCGAAGGTGGTGCCCTCGAAGCACACCTCCCGGATCATCTCGCCGCCGCCGAGGAACGGCGGCATCGCCTCCAGGTGCGCGCGCCGCGCCCACAGCGCACCGGTGCCGGTGGGGCCGCACATCTTGTGCCCCGTGAACGCATAGAAGTCGCAGCCGATCGCGGCGATGTCGACCGGCAGGTGCGGCAGCGCCTGCGAGCCGTCGACGAGCGTGGCGATGCCGCGGCCGCGCGCCTCGCGGCAGAGGTCGCGCACCGGGTTGACGGTGCCGAGCACGTTCGACACGTGCGCCAGGCCGAACAGCTTGACGTCGGGCGTCATCGCGTTGCGGACGCGGTCGGGGTCGAGGCTGCCGTCCTGCTCCATCGGCGCGACCTTGACCACGGCGCCGGTGCGCTCGGCCACCAGCTGCCAGGGCACGATGTTGGCGTGGTGCTCCATCTGCGTGAGCAGGATCGCATCGCCCGGGCCCAGCCGCGGCAGCGCCCACGAATACGCCACCAGGTTGATCGCGAACGTCGTGCCGCTGGTCAGCACCAGCTCGTTGCGATGCACGTTGAGGTGGGCGGCCAGCTTCGTGCGCGTGGCCTCGTAGGCTTCGGTCGCCTCGCTGCCCAGCTGGTGCACCGCGCGGCTCACGTTGGCGTTGTGGCGCCGGTAGAAGTCGTCGACGGCCTCGATCACCGCGGCCGGTTTCTGCCCGGTGTTGGCCGAGTCCAGGTAGACCAGCGGCTTCCCGTGCACCTGGCGTGCGAGCAGCGGGAAGTCGGCCCGGACGCGGGCCCAGTCGATGGTGTCGGCGCTGGTGGCGGCGGGTGCGGTCACGCGGACTCCAGTCCGGCCAGCGCGCGGTCCAGCGCGGCGTCGAGCGCGGCACGGACTTCGGGCATGGCGACGCCCGACAGCACTTCGCGGCAGAAGGCCGCGGTCAGCAGGCGGCGCGCATCCTCGGCGGGCAGGCCGCGCGAGCGCAGGTAGTACAGCGCGGTCGGGTCGAGCCGCCCCACGGTGGCGCCGTGCGCGGCCTTGACCTCGTCGGCGTGGATCTCGAGCACCGGCTGGGTATCGATCTCCGCGCCTTCGGACAGCAGCAGGTTCTTGTTCGACAGGTTGGCGTCGCTGCCGTCGGCACCGGCGCGGATGGTGATGCCGCCATGGAACACGGCGCGTCCACGCCCGGCGCCGAGGCCACGCCAGGTCAGCCCGCAGCCGGTGTCGCGGGCGACGTGCTCGATCCCGAGCCGGGTGTCGACGTGGCGCTTGCCGGTTGCCAGCAACACGCCGTTCGCGTCCACGCGGGCGCCTTCGCCCTCGAGGCGGACGTTGAGTTCGTGGCGCGACAAGGCGGCGCCCAGCTCCAGGTCGATCCGGCGATAGCGCGCGCCCCGGGCCAGCACCGCATCGGTGCGTGCGATGAGCGAAGCGCGATCGCCTTCGTCCTGGACGCGGGCGTGGCGCAGCGTGGCCTCCGCGCCGACGTGGACATGCACCAGCGCGTTGCCCAGGTGGGCATGCGGACCGGCGGCGAGGTGGTGCTCGAAGACGGCCAGTTCCGCGCCGCGACGCAGCTCGACCAGGCTGCGCAGGTGCCAGGCGGCGTCGCCGCCGGCGGGCGCACCGACGAACACCAGGTGCAGCGGCGCGGCCACGCGCACGCCTTCCCCGATGCGGACCACGGCGCCGTCCCGCGCGAGCGCGGCGTTGAGACGCGCGAAGGGCTCGTCCGCGCGTTCGTAGCGACGCTCCAGGAAGTTGACGGCGCGGGCGTCGCCGTCGGCCAGTTCCTGCGCGAGCGTGCGCGGCGCCACGCCTTCGGGGAGACCCGACAGGTCGGACAGCCCGGCGTCGTGCATGCCGTTGACGAACACCAGGCGCGGGGCGGGAATCCCGGCCAGCAACGCGGCGGCGACGGGCGCGTGGGTGGCCGGTGCGAACGCGCGCCGTTCCAGGGCACGCAGCGGCGTGTACTTCCACGCTTCGGTGCGCGGGCCGGGCAGGCCGTCGCGGAGCACCGCGTCCAGCGCCGCGCGCCGCGTGGCATCGCCATCGAAGGCGCTCGCGAGCGAGTCGAGCAGCACGCTCATTGCGGGGCCGATGCCTCCGGGGCCACGCGGTCCCGGATCCAGGCGTACCCATGCGCTTCCAGTTCGAGCGCCAGGTCCGGGCCACCGGATTCGACGATGCGCCCGTCGGCAAGCACATGCACGACGTCGGGCCGGATGTAGTCGAGCAGCCGCTGGTAATGGGTGATCACCAGGAACGCGCGATCCGGCGAGCGCAACGCATTGACGCCCTCGGCGACATTCTTGAGCGCATCGATGTCCAGCCCCGAGTCGGTCTCGTCCAGGATCGCCAGCTTCGGCTCGAGCACCGCCATCTGGAAGATCTCGTTGCGCTTCTTCTCGCCGCCGGAGA
>CAMPJU010000009.1 GCA_946886995.1 uncultured Lysobacteraceae bacterium | reverse complement strand
CCTCGTAGTAGTCCGGCTGCGCCAGCGCGTCGGAGGTCCGGCGCGTGCGCACGTACCACGGCGCCACCGAGTTCACCCGCACGCCGTCCTCGGCCCACTCGCAGGCCAGGTTGCGGGTCAGCTGGTGCAGCGCGGCCTTGCTCATGCCGTACGGTGCACCGGTGCGCACGGCGGTCTCACCTGACACGCTACCGACATTGACGATGCTCGACGCGGGATGCTGCGTCAGCAGCGGATGCGCGTAGCGCGACAGTTCGAACGCGGAGAACAGGTTGACCTCGAAGATGCGGCGCCACTCGTCCTCGGCGTAGTCGACGGTCGGCTTGCCCTGGTTGGTGCCGGCGTTGTTGACCAGGATGTGCAGGCCTTCGCCGTGGTCCTCCACCCAGTCGAGGATCTCGCGGCGCTGTTCGCCGTCGGCGACGTCGGCCGGCAGGGCGGCGACGGTGCGGTCGGGGAACTCCTCTTCGAGTTCGGCGCGCGCGCTTTCGAGGGCGTTGGCCTCGCGCGCCACCATCAGTACGTCGGCGCCGAAGCCGAGCAGTTCGCGCGCGATGGCGCGGCCGATGCCGGCGCTTGCGCCGGTGACCAGGGCCACCTGTCCATCCAGGCGCCAGCGGTGCGGGTCCATTCGCGGCTCCTTCCCCGGGAGGGGCGTAGCATAGCGCCGCAGCCCGACGGACCCGGAGGCGCCATGCGCATCACCGTTTCGAAGTTGCTTGCCACGGCCGCATTCCTGCTGCTGTGCGTGGCCTGCACGAAGCCCGAGCCGCCCGACAAGGAACAGCCGGTCGAGCCGCAGGCGGACGCGACGGACACCACCGGCGGCTGACGACTGTCGCCAGCGGCTGCCTATCCCGGCCAGGCCAGCGACAGCAGCCCGAAGAGCGCCGCGCCGCCGATGGCCACGGGAATGGCCAGCGACGACGCCCACCGGAAGAGCAGCACCAGCGCCAGCGCGAACACCGCCAGCGTGGCCAGGTCGTCCACGCCGGCCTTCAGCAGCGCGAGCGACGTGCCGGCGATCAGGCCGACGACGCCAGCGGTCACGCCTTCCAGGAACAGCCGGATCCGCGGCTGGTGCACCAACCGCTCGAGCAGGTCGTGCCCGAGCAGCGTGAAGCCGAAGGCGGGCAGGAACACGCCCGCCGTCATGGCCACCGCGCCCCACGGACCGCCGCCCAGGTACCCGACGAACGTCGAGAAGATGATCAGCGGCGCCGGCAGCACGCCGCCCAGCGCGAGCCCGTCGAGGAACTGCGCGTTGCTCATCCACGCGCCCTGGGTCACGGCGTCGCGCTGCAGGAACGGGATGGCGGTGTAGGCGCCACCGAAGGTGAGCAGGCCGGCCTTCAGGCCCGACCAGAAGAGCACCGCGGCCGGCAGCCCTGCATCCGCCGAGGCGACCGCGGCGATGCCGCGCTCGTGCGCGAGCGCGTCGAACCCCGGCAGCCCGCCGGCCAGGGCGACGACCGCCGCGACCGCGATGGCCGCCAGGCCGATGACGCCGGCCGCCAACCGTTGATGCCCGTTCCGGGCAAGCACGTAGGCCAGTCCCCCACCCGCCAGGCTCCAGGCGAAATGCACGCCCGCCAGCTGGGCGCCGGTCGCCACGATCGCGATCGCCCACAGCCACCGGTCGGTCACCACGTGGCCGCCGATCCGGAACACCGCGCGCACGATCAGCGCGGCGACCGCCGCCTGCACCGCCGCGAACACCGCCTGCACGCCCTCCAGCCCCAGGCCGAAGCGCACGTACGCCCACGACAGCGCGAACATCAGCACGAAGCCCGGCAGCATGAAGCCCAGCCCGGCGACAACGGCGCCCCATCGGCCGCGCGCGAGCATGCCGAAGTACACGCACAGCTCGTGCGCCTCCGGACCGGGCAGCACCTGGTAGACCGCAAGCGCGCGGTTGAACTGGCCGGCGTCGATCCAGCGTTCCCGTTCGACCAGCTCGTGCCGGATCATCGCGATCTGCGCCACCGGTCCGCCCCACGCGAGGGCACCGAACCGGAGGAACCGCAGGAACAGCCGTAGCCAGGACTCCCTGGGGATCCCAATGCCCGCGATGTCGTCGTGACCGATGGTCATCGCGGGCGTCGTCGAAGAATGCCGGTCGTCAGAACCCGCAGAAGCAGTGGGCGACCGACGTCACCGGCTTGCCGCCGTTGCGCTGCAGCGCGCGCTGGATGAACTGCAGTTCGTCGCGGGCCTGCTCCGGCAACATCGCGGCGACGAAACCGCGGCCGAAGTCGCTGCCCACCAGCGCCGCACCCATGCGGGTCGACATGAAGTTGGCGAAGAACTGCTCGAACGGCGTGGCTTCCTCTTCGATGTAGCGCACGCGGTAGTCGCCTTCGTCCATGCCGGCCGCCTCGGCCGCCGCGGCAATGGCGTCCTGCACGCCGCCGAACGCGTCGACCAATCCGCGCGCCTCGGCCTGCTCGCCGCTCCACACGCGGCCGCGCGCCACTTCGTCCACCTGTGCCACCGTCTTCTCCCGCGCCTCGGCCACGCGGCCGATGAAGTCGCGGTAGCCCTTCTCGATCACCGACTGGATGACCTCGCCCACCGCCGGATCCAGCGGCCGGGTGATGTCGAACGCGCCGGCGAAGCGGGTGGTGCCCACGCCATCGGTGTGCACGCCGATCTTGTCCAGGCCGCGGTCGATGGTCGGGAACAGGCCGAAGATGCCGATCGACCCGGTGATCGTCGACGGGTCGGCGTAGATCCTGTCGGCGTCCATGCTGATCCAGTAGCCGCCGGACGCGGCCACGTCGCCCATCGAGGCGATGACCGGCTTGCCGGCGGCCTGCAGCGCGACGACTTCGCGCCGGATCTGCTCGGAGGCGAACACTTCGCCACCGGGCGAGTTGACGCGCAGCACCACGGCTTCGACCTGGTCGTCCTCCAGCGCGTCGCGCAGCAGCGCTGAGGTGGACTCGCCACCGACCACGCCCGGCGGCTGCTCGCCGCCGGTGATCGCGCCCTCGGCGACCACCACGGCCACCTGCGGCCGCGCGTCGGTCGAGACCGGGCCGGGCATCACGTGCGCCAGGTAGTCGTCCATCGACACCTGGCGGAAGCCGCCTTCGGCGTCCTCGTCCACCGCGCCACGCTCGGCCAGCAGGGCCTCGAATTCGATCTCGGTCATCAGGCCGTCGACCAGGTCGGCGCGCAGCGCGTACTCCGCCAGGTCGCCGTCGACCGCCTGGATCTGCGCCGGCAGCGCCTCGATCCCTGCGGCGAGTTGCGACGCATCCAGTCCGCGCGCGCGCGCCACGTCGCCGAGGTAGCGCGACCACACGTCGTTCATCCAGAACAGGTCCGCTTCCTTCGCCTCGGGCGACGCGCTGTCGCGCACGTACGGTTCCGCGGCCGATTTGTACTCGCCGACCTTGAACAGGTGCACGTCGACGCCGAGCTTGTCCTGCAACCCTTCACGGTAATACGCGCGGTAGCGGCCCAGCCCTTCCAGCAGCAGTCCGCCCATCGGGTCCAGGTAGACCTCGTCGGCCTGCGCGGCCAGCAGGTACTGCGCCTGGCCGAAGTTCTCGCCGAACGCGACGACCTGCTTGCCGGCCGCGCGCACCTCCTGCAACGCGACCGCGATCTCGCGCAGCGACGCGAAGCCGCTCGGCTGCAGGCGGTCGACGCGCAGGTAGACCCGCTCGATGCGGTCGTCGTCCTTCGCGTGCTCCAGCGCGCGCAGGATGTCGCGCAGCTGCACCTCCAGCTGCTCGTCCCCGAACGCACGCGCAACGGCGCGGCTCACCGGGTCGGAGGTGAACTGCTCGACCAGCCGGCCCTCGGGCGCGAGCACCAGGGTGTTGTCGCCCGGCAGCGGGCCGGCGCGGTCGGTGTTGACGATCGCCGCGATGACGAGGATGACGATCAGCAGGAACAGCAGGTTGAACACCAGCCGCCGGGTGAAGTTGAGCGTGTCCCACAGGGCCAGGAACACCCGGGCGATGGGACCGCGACGACGGACTTCGTTCATTTCAGGACAGCTCCAGGCAATGCTTGCGTGCTCATTGGGGCCAGCCTACCGGCCGGGCGCCCGGGTTTCATGGTGCACAGGTCATGTGGCCGGCGCGCGAGGTTCAGCCAGGGGCACCAGGGGTTCAGTTTCGGGCAGCCGGCGCGCCAGCCGGAGGAAGCGCCAGGTCATCAGCACCGCCGCGGCGCTGAGCCCGGCGATCAGGCCGATCCACATGCCGCGCGGACCCATGCCGAGCCCCGCCTCCATGCCCAGGTACGCGCCCAGCGGCATGCCCAGGCACCAGTACGCCAGCGCGGTGATGACCATCGGCCAGGCCGTGTCCTTCAGGCCGCGCAGGGCGCCGGAGGACAGCGCCTGGATGCCGTCCGGGAACTGGAAGGCGGCGGCGAACAGGAGCAGGCCGGCGGCCAGCGCCGCGATGGACGCGTCGTCGGTGTAGATGCCGACGATCGCGTGGCCCGCGAACACCATCACCGCGGCCATCACCAGCTGCGTACCAAGCACGATGCCGTAACCCGCGCGCGCCGCCGCGCGGACGCCCGCGCCGTCCAGCCGGCCCGCGGCCTGGCCGATGCGCACGGTGGTGGCCATCGCCACGCCCAGCGGCACCATGAAGGCCAGGCTGGCCACGTTGATCGCCACCTGGTGCGCGCCGACCGCGGCCGCGCCCATGCGGCCGATCATCAATGCGGTGGCGACGAACAGGCTGCCCTCCATGAACACCGCCACGCCGATCGGCAGACCCAGGCGCAGCAACGACAGGATCTCGCCCGGGTGCGGCCCTTCCCAGTCCGCGAACAGGCGCAGCGCGACGAAGCGCCGCGACCAGCGCAGGTAGGCCAGCAGTCCCAGCGCCTGGACCCACAGCACGATCGCCGTGGCGATGCCCAGGCCGGCCGCGCCCAACGCGGGCAGCGGGCCGTCGCCGAACATGAAGGCGTGGCCGAGCGGGAACAGCACCGCCACGCCCAGCAACCCGGCGACCATCGTCGGCAGCGTCCACGCCAGGCCCTCGCTGAGGTAGCGCGCGCAGAAGAACAGCGCGAGCGCCGGCGCGCCCCAGCGGATCGTCGACAGGAAGTCGCTGGCGTGCGGGCGCACCGCGTCGGCGATGCCCATCGCCGCCAGCAGCGGATCGGACAGCGACACCAGGCCGAACAGCAGCACGCCCAGCGCGAGCGCCAGCCACACCGCCTGCCGGAACAGCGGCCCGATGCGCTCGTGCCGGCCGGCGCCGTCGAGCTGCGACACCGACGGCGGCACCGCCATCAGCACGCCCACCAGCACCAGGATCACCACCGACCAGACCGCGCTGCCCACGGCCACGCCCGCCAGCGTCTCGGCGCCGTGGCGGCCGGCCAGCACGGTGTCGACGAAGGTCATCAGCACGGACGACAGCTGGCCGGCCACGATCGGCGCGGCCAGCAGCAGGGTGCGGCGCACTTCGCCGGAGAAGCGGTAGGGGCGTGGCTGGGGAGGCATGGCGGGCGCAAGCGCGAGGGGCGCGGCGCGTTATCTTAGTGCGGGGCGATGGGGACCGGGCCGGAGGCCAGCAACGATGACGACTGAAACGCCTGCAACGCCGGGGGAACCGGACGACGCGGCGCCGCCCGCGATGCCCGGGCCTGCCGAGTCCGCCGAGCCCGCCGCGCCCGCCTGCCAGAACTGCGGCACCACCTTGCTCGGCCCGCACTGCTACCGCTGCGGCCAGCCGGTGAAGGGCCTGGTGCGCCACTTCACCAGCATCATCGGCGACTTCTTCGACAGCGTGTTCGACTTCGATTCGCGCACGCTGCGCACGCTCTGGCCGATGTTCGCCAGGCCCGGCTACCTGTCGTGCGAGTACTTCGAGGGCCGGCGCGTGCGCTACGTCAGCCCGGTGCGGCTGTTCTTCTTCCTGACCATCGTCGCGTTCTTCGTGGGCAGCCTGACCCTGCACATGGAGAGCGCCGGCGTCGACATCGGCGACGACGTCCGCATCTCCCAGGCCACGACCGTGGCCGAAGTGGAATCCCGGCGCGACGCGGCACTTGAGGAACTGCCGCGCGCCACGGATGACGAGGGGCGCCCGCTCCCCGGCATCCAGGTCGCCAACGAGGCCAGGCGCGGCGTCGTGATCGGGCTCGCGGCCGACCGCATCGCCGAGATCCGCAAGGCCCAGGAAGCAGGCGAACCGATCCCGGTGGACGACGACGACGACATGTCGGTGACCTTCGGCGGCGGCGAACCCTGGGACGCGGAGACCAATCCGCTCGAGATCGGCTTCCTGCCCCCGTTCGCGAACGCATGGCTCAACCAGCAGGTCGGCCGCGCCGAGAAGAACATCGGCCGCATGAAGGAAGACCCCGACCTGTACGTCAAGGCGCTGCTGTCGGCGGTGCCGACGTCGCTGTTCGTGCTGCTGCCGGTGTTCGCGCTGATGCTGAAGGTGGCGTACGTATTCAAGCGGCGCCTGTACATGGAACACCTGATCGTGGCGCTGCACAGCCACGCGTTCCTGTCGTTCTCGTTGTTGCTGATGTTCCTGCTGAGCTGGCTGGAACGCACGCTGCCCGCGGCGTCGACCGGATTCAACATCCTGGAATTCGCGCTGTTCGCGTGGATGCCGCTGTACCTGCTGCTGATGCAGAAGCGGGTCTACCGGCAGGGCTGGCCGATGACGCTGCTCAAGTACCTGGTGCTGGGCTTCTGCTACTTCTGGCTGATCACCCTGGGCGCGGTGGTCGTGGCGCTCGGCAGCCTGGTGTGGATGTAGCCCGGTGGTCACCTACGAGGTGAACCTCAACGTGGACGCGGGCATCGAGGCGGCCTACCGGGCCTGGCTGGACGACCACGTGCGCGCGATGCTGGCGCTGCCGGGGTTCGTCGACGCGACGGTGTTCGACGTCCACGAACCCGCCGAACCCGGGCGCGTGGGCCTGTGCGTGCAGTACCGGATGCGCGACATGGCCGCGCTCGAGCGCTACCTGGCCGAGGATGCGCCGCGCATGCGCGAGGACGGCATCGCCCGCTTCGGCGGGCGCTTCGGGGCGACCCGCCGGATCCTGCTGGACCGACGGATGGCGGCCTCGACCCCATGTTGATGGCTTACGTCCGACTGCCGCGGGGGGCGATCCTCCGTCGATGAACGCCTCCCAGCTCCCGGCCCGGCCGGTCCGCATCGTGCTGGTCGAGGACGACGCACCCACCCGCAGGCGCCTGCAGGATGCCCTGGCGTCGGACCCGGCGTTCGAGGTCGTGGCGTGCGACTGCCTGGCCGATGCCCGTGCCGCGATCGCCGCGCGGGTGCCCGACGTGCTGGTCACCGACCTGGAACTGCCCGACGGGCATGGCGCCAACCTGACCGCGGAAGTCCGCGCGGCCCACCCGAAGGTCGAGATCCTGGTGATCTCGGTCCTGTGCGACGAGCGCAACGTCGTCAACGCGATCGCCGCCGGAGCGAGCGGATACGTCCTCAAGGACGCGCTGCCCGAGGACCTGGCGGACACCGTGCGCCAGGTGCTGCGCGGGGAATCGCCGTTGTCGGCCGCGATCGCGCGGTACCTCCTGCGCCGGGTCCAGGCGGGCGGGGACGCGCCGACGCGCCCGGACAAGGACGCGCCGGGCAGGCTGGGCCTCACGCGGCGCGAGGTCGACATCCTCTGGGGCATCGCCAAGGGGCTGACCTACAACGAGATCGCCGAGAACCTGGGCCTGTCGAAGCAGACCGTGCCGAACTACATCAAGAGCATCTACCGGAAGCTCGAGGTCAACAGCCGCGGCGAGGCGGTGTTCGAGGCGATCAGCCGCAACCTGATCAGGATGTAGGCGGCTCCAGGCGGAGCGGCAGGTCGAGCGTCACCTGCGTACCGGTGTCATCGCTGTCGATTTCCAGCGACGCGCCGAGGAATTTCGCACGGCGCCGCATGTTGTCCAGGCCGTGTCCGGTGCGCCCGCCCGATGCGCCGCCGTGCCCGCGGTCGCGCACCACGAGTCGGGCACCGTGCCCCGGCAGCGGCGAATCCGCGGACGACACCTCGACCGTCCGCGAGCCGGAATGGCGCACCGCGTTGTTCACGGCCTCCTGCAGGATGCGGAAGATCGCGAGCGTGGCGGCCGGATACAGGCCTGGCAGGTCCGGCAGCGCGCGGACGTTCCACTCCAGCGACACCCCGCTGCGCCGCATCTGCGGCTCCACCCGCTCGCGAAACGCGACCAGGGTCATGCCCAGGTCGTCGCCGACATCCTCCATCGAGTCGACCACGAGGCGCAGGTCGGTCAGCGCACGATTGCTGGCGGCGGCGATCTCCTCGCGCGCCCCCGCGTCACGCTGTTCGCACAAGGCGATGATCGACACCAGCTGCCCGGCGATGCCGTCGTGCAGGTCGCCCATCAGGCGCATGCGTTCGCCCTGCAGCGTCGCCTGGCGCTCGTGCGCGCGTTCGCGATCGAACGCCTGCTGCAGGCGCTTCGCGGCGGCGTCGACGTCGTGTCGCAGACGCTTGTTGAACTGCTCCAGCAACGCGAGGCCGGTCGCGAGCCGGCTGAGGACGATCGTGCCCATCATCACGGCCAGGATCGGTCCGTTGAAGCGCGCCAGTACCAGGTGGCCGTCGTCGAGCGCGCCGGCGTTCACCAGCGTGTCGCGCCCGATCATCACGAACAGCAGGGCCATTGCCGAGAACATCAACAGCGCGCCCAGGTCGCGGCCGACGAACGCCGCACGCGCGAAGACGACCATCGCCGACAGCGC
Source organism: uncultured Lysobacteraceae bacterium (assembly GCA_946886995.1). Next base: position 6,021 of record CAMPJU010000009.1, on the reverse strand, counting down.
CAGCAGCAGCACCACGGGCACGAACACGCGCCACGCCAGCCAGGAGCCCCACGTGCCGGGCAACAGGGTGATGCTCAGGTACACGCCGATCGGCAGCAGCAGGAACCAGGCCGCGTGCACCGGCGGCCTGCGCCCGACGTACAACCAGGCGAACGGCAACGTGAGCGCGGCGGCGACGAACCGCAGCAGGTTGATGACCAGCAGGGTGTGGCCGTCCAGTGAATCCGCGGCCACCGACGACAGCGATGTCACGCCCAGGCACAGCGACATCACCGCGCACAGGAGGTAGAGCGTCTCGTGCCGGCGAACGCACCACACCAGCAGCATCACCAGCCCCAGCGCGAGCAGCATGCCGTCGACAAGACGGGGGAGGATCACGACCAGCGTGCGCGCCAGGTCGTAGGCCTTGCGGAGATGGTCGTCCGGGCCGATGTACACCGGGCCGACGAACCCGCCGTAGCCGTTGCGCGTCACGTGCAGCCGCAATTCGTTGCCGCCGGGCTCCAGGAAGGCCTCGTGCACGGGCACGAGCAGCGGTGCGCCCTGGCCGATGTGCAGGTGCGACTGCAGCTTCGTGCTGTCGGCGACCGGCTTGCCGTTGATGCTGGCGACCAGGTTGCCCGTGTAGAGCGGGATGAACAGCGCGAGCGTGTCGCCGGTCGCCGGCGGCGCCTCGAACCGGACCACGAAGTCGCGTTCGCAACGCATTCCGCGCATGAGGCATTCGCGCCTCGGGGCCATTTCGACGGGGCCGGCATCGGCGGGGGCGTCGGTCGCGATGGCGGCATCGAACTGCAGCACGCGTCCGCTTTCGACATCGGCGTCGGGAATGTTCGAACCGGCATCCAGCAACTGGATGAAGCCCAGCGCCAGCAGCGCCGCTGCGAGCAGGACCGCCAGGATTCCCCAGGCGATCGTGCGCGCGTCGGCCGACGGGCGTAGGCCCGCTGCGGTGGCTGCCTGCATGCGCTACCCCAAGCGATTCGGTCCGATCATCGCGTCACGTGGCGCCATCGGCAAGCGCCGCAGTGCGGATCAGCGCTCCAGGCGCAGGCGCAGCCACGCTGCGCGGTTGGCGTCGGTGGTCTCCAGCAAGGCCCGGCGCAGTGCGTCGCGTTCCTGCGCGGGCGTGCGATAGGCCAGGACGGCCAGGTCCGCGCGCTCCGCCGGCTCCATCCGCCGCAACAGGTCCAGCAGTGGCGTGCGCTGGTCCGGCGGCACCTGCAGCAACAGCGGGCTGAGGTCGGCGTAGTCGCCACCCAGCCGTGGCCCCAGCAGCCAGCCGCGCTGTTCGGTGACCGTCAGCCCGGCGAAGCGCTCGCGCAGGTCCGCCTGCGTTTCCCCGGGCAGCCGGTCCAGCGCACCGCGCGCCTGGCGCAACAATGCGAGGTCCACGCCGTCGAGCGACTGCAACGCCAGCCAGTGTTCGCGTCGCGCGCCCGCGACTTCGACCGGCAGTGCGTTCCACGCGGCCAGGCGCTCGCGGAACGCGTCGCGCTCGGCGGGGTCCATCGTCGCCCACGCCTGGCGCCGCATCTCGACGAGCACGCCCAGGTCGGTCGGCGTCTCGCGCGTCCCGGACCGGACCGCGGATCCGCCGGGTGCGTCCGTTCCGGCCTCGGCGCCGCTGGCTTCGTCCAGCTCGGGCTGGGTCGACAGCCACGAGAGGAAGGCGAGGTCCTCGGCGAGCGCCGCACCCTCCGGATCGGCCAGCTGCGCGAAGTCGCGGTGCGTCAGCAATGCGGTCTCGTCGTCGAAGGTCGCCGCGGGCCGCTCGATCGGCAGCGCCTCCTTGCCCAGCTCGCCGCCCAGCTGCCACCACGGCAGGAACGTGGCGACGAACAGCAGCGCGCAGGCGAGCGCGCCGGCACGCAGCAGCGGCAGGTGACGTTGCGATCGCGGCGCGGATGCCTGGGCATGTTCGTGGCGACCGGCCAGTGCGTCCTCGCGCAGCCGGGCCAGGTTCGACAGGCGATCGGCCGGCAGCGTCTTGATGCGGCGGTGGACGTGCGCGCGCAGGCGCAGCCACGCGGCCGGGTCGGCACGGCCGTCCTCGCGACGCGGCAGCGCCAGGCGCAGCGCGCGGCGGTACACGGGGCGGGGCACCGCGAGCGCATGCGCGGCATCACCCTCGTCCAGGCCCGCCGCCAGGCGGAGGAGGATCGCGGCGCGGACGCCGGGCGAAAGCCGCGCGAGCCAGGCCGCGTCGGGATCCCCGGGACCACCGGGCTGGGGGCGGCGCAGTTGCGGCGTGGCCAGCAGCAACGACCAGAACCGCAGCGGCCAGCGCGCCATGGGCTCCCCGGGGCCGACACTGCGGAAGGCGCGCATCGCCGCGGCCAGCGCGGCGTCGCCAGCCACCGGATCGGCACACTGCAATTCAGCCAGCACCGAGCCGCGGCGCTCGATGCCGCGCAGGAACGCGGACAGGGCTGCTGGGACGGCCGCCGTCATGGCGCCCGTGTCGCGGCCGGGCGGCGCGGCGTGGGGGTCTGCTGTCATTCGGGGGACGGTCCGCTTCCTGCGTGGCGCGTGTCCGGCATGATAGCCACGGCGGCCGTCCCGGCCGGCTTGACAATGCTGAAAATCGTGCTCCGCAAGGCAGCACAAGGGTTCCGGCCCGGACGGTTGTGCACAGCAGTAGCCGGAATGTCTTTTACGCAGGCTTCACCCGAGCCTGAATCGGTGGTTCACCAATGTTTCACGAGCAAGTCGTTGATTTACCGATCTTTATGTCAGATGGCGATTTTTTGACCAAGCTGGCCCGGGCGCTTGTGGCGCCGCGATCCGTGGCCCGGGGCCTGCGGCCATGCACAGGTTTATCCACAATTGGTGTGGATAAGGCACGAATTCCTTTGTCTGTAGGGGTTTGCGCCAACTTCGTCACAGTTGGGGCAGCAATCCTCCCTAAGTGTTTCCCTCACGCGTGACGGTATCCACGGTGCTGCGGGTCGCCCTGCCCCTGCCGCTGCCCAGGCTGTTCGACTACCTGCCGCCGGGGGACGCGGCCGACCCGGGCGCGCTGGTCGGCCACCGGATCCGCGTGCCGTTCGGCCAGCGGGAGCTGGTGGGCGTCGTTGCCGAGGCCGGGCCAGCCGCCCCCGATGCCCCGGACCTCCGGCCGGCGATCGCCCTGCTGGACGACCGGCCCCTGCTCGAGGGGGAACTGGAGGCCTCGCTGCGCTGGCTGGCGCGCTATCTGCACGCGCCGCTGGGCGAGGTGCTGGCGACGGCCCTGCCGGCAGCGCATCGCCGGGGCGAGCCCCTCCCGGATACCCACGTCCACGGCTGGACGCTCACCGAGGCGGGGCGGACCGCGCTGGGCGGACTGCGTGCGGGCCGCCCCCGGCGCCTGGCGGAGCGCCTTGCCGGCGGCGCCGTCGAGGAATCGGTGCTCGAGGCCACCGTGGACGGCTGGCGCGCGGCCGCGCGAGCCCTCGCCACGCGGGGCCTGGCCAAACGCATCGCACTGGGGCCGGACCAGCGCGCGCCGGCGCCCACCGACCCATTGGAGGCCAATCCGGAGCAACAGGCGGCGATCGATGCCATCGGCGGCGCGCCCGAGCGGTTCGCCTCGTTCCTGCTCGATGGCGTGACCGGCAGCGGCAAGACCGAGGTGTACCTGCAGGCGATCGCCGATTGCCTGGCGCGCGGGCGGCAGGCCCTCGTGCTGGTGCCCGAGATCGGGCTGACGCCGCAGATGCTGCAGCGCTTCCGGGCGCGGCTGGGCGTGCCGGTGCACGCGTTGCACTCCGGGCTCAACGACAACGAGCGCGCGCGGGTGTGGGCCGCCGCATGGCGCGGCGAGGCGCGGGTGGTCGTCGGCACGCGGTCGGCGGTGTTCGTGCCGCTGCCCGAGGCCGGCCTGGTCGTCGTCGACGAGGAACACGACGGCAGCTACAAGCAGCTCGACGGCATCCGCTACCACGCCCGCGACTTCGCGCTGGTGCGTGGCCAGGCGCTGGGCGTGCCGGTGGTGCTGGGCAGTGCGACGCCTTCGCTGGAGTCGCTGCACAACGCGCGCGCCGGCCGGCACGCGCACCTGCGCCTGACCCGCCGCGCGGGCGATGCCTCGCCGCCGACGGTGCGCGTGCTGGACGTGCGCAAGCGTCCGCTCGACGCCGGGCTGTCGCCCGAAGCGCTGCAGGCGATCGCCAACGCGGTGGCGTCGGGGGGGCAGGTGCTGGTGTTCCGCAACCGTCGTGGCTACGCACCGGTGCTGCTGTGCCACGACTGCGGCTGGAGCGCCCAATGCCCACGGTGCGATACCACCACTAGTGGCAGCGCCATGACCGTGCACGCCGGCGGGCGTCGCCTGCAATGCCACCACTGCGGCCTGCGGCGCGCGGCGCCGCCGGCCTGCCCGGACTGCGCGGGGCTCGCGCTGCAGCCCCAGGGCGTCGGCACCGAGAAGCTGGAAGAGTCGCTGGCCGCGCGTTTCCCGGACGTGCCGGTCATGCGCATCGACCGCGGCAGCACGCGGCGGCGCGATGCGCTCGAGTCGATGCTGGCGGAACTCGGCGAGCGGCCCGGCATCCTCGTCGGCACCCAGATGCTGGCCAAGGGCCACGACCTGCCGCAGCTCGCGCTGGTCGCCGTGGTCGGCATCGACGAGGGCCTGTTCTCGGCCGATTTCCGCGCGCCGGAGAAACTCGCGCAGTTGCTGGTGCAGGTGGCTGGACGCGCCGGCCGGGCGACACGCCGCGGCGAAGTCCTGTTGCAGACCCACCATCCCGGGCACCCGTTGCTACAGTTGCTCGTGACCGGTGGCTACCACGCCTTCGCCGACGCCGAACTCGCGCAGCGCGAGGCCGCCGCATTCCCGCCGTTCGCGCACCTGGCGTTGTTGCGCGCGGAAGCGAAGGACATCGTGGCGACCCGCGCGTTCCTCGCCGCGGCGCGCGCACTGTTCGAAGGAGGGATGCCGGGCCGCGGCGATCCGCCCGTGCACCTCCACGGTCCGCTCCCCGCGCCGATGCCGCGCCGCGCCGGTTACCAGCGGATGCAGTTGCTGCTGTCCGCCCCGGCGCGCCGCGCGCTGCACGCGCTGCTGGACGCGACGACCGACCGGTTGCACGCACTGCCCGAGGCGCGACGGGTACGGTGGTCGCTCGACATCGATCCCACCGACCTGTACTGAGAGCAGATGGACCACCCCCACGTAGTGATCGTCGGCGGCGGATTCGCGGGCCTGTGGGCGGCGCGCGCCCTGGCCGGCACGCCGGTGCGGATCACGCTGCTCGATCGCGGCAACCACCACCTGTTCCAGCCCCTGCTCTACCAGGTGGCGACGGCCGGACTTTCCGCGCCGGACATCGCGGCGCCGCTGCGGCACATCCTGCGCCGGCAACGCAACGTCACGGTGTTGATGGAGGAAGTCAGCGGCATCGATCCGGCTGCGCGCGAGGTGCGGATCGAGGGCGGCGCGCCGTTGCACTACGACTACGTGCTGCTCGCGAGCGGCGCGACCCATGCCTACTTCGGCCATGACGACTGGGCCCCGCACGCACCCGGCCTCAAGACCCTGGACGACGCGTTGCGGATCCGGCGCCGGATCCTGTCCGCCTTCGAGCGTGCCGAGGCGGAAACGGATGCCGAGGCACGCCGCGCCCTGCTGACGTTCGCGATCGTCGGCGGCGGACCGACCGGGGTGGAGCTGGCGGGCACGCTGGCGGAGATCGCGCGGCACACGCTGGAGCGCGAGTTCCGCCGCATCGACCCCGGCGATGCACGGGTGCTGCTGGTCGAAGCCGGCCCCCGGGTGCTGTCGTCGTTCCCCGCGTCGCTCTCGGCGAAGGCGCGCGCGCAGCTGGAATCACTCGGCGTCGAGGTGCGCACCGGCGCGCCGGTCGCCGCGATCGACGCGAGCGGGATAGAGGTTGGTGGCGAACGGATCGCGGCGCGCACGGTGTTGTGGGCGGCGGGCGTGGCCGCGTCGCCCCTGGCCCGTTCGCTGGGCGTGCCGCTGGACCGTGCCGGCCGCGTCCTGGTGGAGCCGGACCTCTCGACACCCGGCCTGCC